>JAZQPR010000231.1:0-11239 GCA_045628605.1 Oscillospiraceae bacterium | reverse complement strand
CTGGCTCCAGTCCATGCCGCCCATGTCACCGCCGCCCATCTGGCTCCAGTCCATGCCGCCCATCTGGCTCCAGTCCATGTTGCCCATCTGACTCCAGTCCATGCCGCCCATGCCGCCGAAATCATCTGCTGCCATTACTGATGAAGGGAAAAGTGATACTGCCAGCATTACTACTGCTGATGCAATTGCTGCTGTCCTTGATACTTTTTTCATTCTTATTACCTCCGCAAAATAATAATTAATAAATTTAACCTAAATTCACACCCTGAATATAAGTTTCTTCCTAAACCGGTTAAAAATACAATGATCCAAAAAACAAGTCATTAAATTTATTTAATAAAATATATTCAAGCAAATCACACGCAGGATCATGTACATTTAATACAAGTTTAATTGAAATTTACCATACAATTGTGTCCAATATGTGGCGAAAATTCAATTTTGCTTATTAAATTATATTAATTATAAAATTTTCTTATAGAATTTACACCAAAAGCAAAATGCTTAAAACTATTAAAAAATATATTGAAGTTTTATAGGATATGTGATATAATAATTGAATAATGCAGTTTTCAGACAATTCTGCTGCATATTATTAAAATAAGTATATTTGTTTTATCCAAAATACAAGTGAGGTCTGGTTATGAATTACAATTTTTCAAACAGAGTATCGCGGCTGAAACCGTCAGCTATCAGAGAAATACTTAAATACACTTCAGATCCTGAGGTTATTTCATTTGCAGCCGGAAATCCTTCAGCAGAAGCTTTTCCATCAGAACTGATAAGTAAAATATCTTCAGACATTCTGAACAGTGATCCTATCGCTGCTCTTCAGTACAGCATTACAGAAGGATACACACCTCTTCGCGAATCTCTGAAAAAATGGATGGGTGAAAGAAACTGCTTTAACAGTGAAACTGATGATCTTATTATCACATCAGGTGCTCAGCAGTCAAACGAACTCGCATGCAAAATATTCTGCAGCGACGGCGACACTCTTATCTGTGAGGCACCGAGCTTTATCGGTTCACTTAACGCATTCAAATCATATAACGTAAACATTGAGGGTGTTGACGTTGAAGATGACGGAATAGATCTTAACAAACTTGAAGATGTCCTGAAAAAAAATCCATCTGCAAAAATGATCTATCTTATTCCTAATTTTCAGAATCCAACAGGAAATACAATGTCATTTGAAAAAAGGAAAGCCGTTTATGAACTGGCTGTAAAGTATGACCTTATCATTCTTGAGGACAATCCATACGGTGACCTCAGATTCAAAGGTGAAGATGTTCCGTCTATCAAATCACTTGACAGGGACGGACGCGTTATATACAGCGGAACTTTCTCAAAAATACTTGCACCGGGACTTCGTGTCGGATATGCAAGTGCCCCTAAAGAAATAATTCAGAAAATGGTTGTCTGCAAACAGGTTTCAGATGTTCATACAAATATCTGGGCACAGCAGATATGTGACAGATTTTTGAAAGAAGCCGATCTCGATTCACATTTTGCAAATTTAAAAAATATCTACAGAACAAAATGCGAACTCATGCAGAAATGCATAAAAGAAAACTTCTCAGCTGATATAAAAGTTACAGATCCTGAAGGCGGTCTGTTTATCTGGGCAACACTTCCGGAAAAAACAGATATGATGTCATTCTGCACCAAGGCAGTTGAACAGTATAAGGTAGCTGTTGTTCCGGGAACCGCATTTATGATTTCTGAAAGCGATAAAACAAATTCATTCCGACTGAATTTCTCAACTCCTTCAAATACTCAGATAGAAGAAGGATGCAGAATTCTTGGAAAACTTACAAAAGAAATATAGTCTTACCGTCTTAAGACATTCAATACAAGACGGAGAAACGGAGAAATATTATCATGGCAAGAAGACCAAATGAACGCTACGACGTTTGCGAACAGTATCTTATGGCAAGAATCAAATCCTTAAGAATGCCCCCTGCAGTAATCGGAGCAAAGCTCAAAGATGACAAGCAGGTTTACAGTGCAGTAATAGATCTGCCTATGGGTCCGAATATACTCGGAACACTTGTCTGCCTTTCAAACGGCGTTGTAAATATTTATTTCAATAACGGTGCATCAATAACAGGACTTGCTGTAAAGCATCCTTCTCTTTCACAGGCATGCCGTACTTTTGTTGCAAGTGCAGGTCAGGCTCTCCCTGTATGTGAAAGAACTTCTGTATTTGATATACCAATGGATTCAGCTACTCATTATGTTCATCTGATGACAAGAAAAGGTGTATATAAAACAAAGATCGTTCAGTCTGAACTCACAGATTCAGAAGAAGGCAAAATGAAAATGTTCCTTTTCAGTCTTTATCAGAATGTTATGAATGAAGTAAGAAACGCTCAGATTAAAGATCAGAAAGCTGCAGATAACAAGTAATCTATTTTTGAAAGGAACGAAACTCCAATGGCGGAAAACAGTGAAAAAAAACTGATATTCAGCGGAATTCAGCCGACAGGCACTTTTACACTGGGGAATTATATCGGTGCTATCAGAAACTGGGGACCTCTTCAGGACGAATACCATTGTGTCTATTCAATTGTAGACCTTCATGCTATAACAGTTCGTCAGGATCCTGTAAAGCTTCGACAGAATACTCTTGAAGCGTATGCTCTTATCCTGGCGTGCGGAATAGATCCTGAAAAATCTACTGCTTTTATTCAAAGTCATAACCATAACCATGCTGAGCTCAGCTGGATCCTCTCATGTTCAACACAATTCGGAGAACTTTCCAGAATGACACAGTTCAAGGACAAAAGTGCAAAGCATGCTGATGATATCAATGCAGGACTGTTTACATACCCTGTATTAATGGCAGCTGACATTCTTGCATATAATGCCGATCTTGTACCGATTGGTGCAGATCAGAAACAGCATCTGGAACTTGCAAGGAACATAGCAGGAAGATTCAATCAGAAATACGGTGAATTTTTTACCATTCCTGAACCTTTCATTCCGAAGACCGGAGCCAGAGTTATGTCTCTTCAGGATCCTTCAAAAAAGATGTCAAAATCAGACGAAAATCCAAATGCATGTATTCTAATTCTTGATGATAAGGATACAATAATCAGGAAATTCAAACGAGCAGTCACAGACAGTGAGACTGAAGTATGCTACAGAGAAGATAAAGCCGGTATAAACAACCTTATGACTATTTATTCCTCTGTAACAGGAAAGAATTTTGATGAGATCACTTCAGAATTTGCAGGAAAAGGATACGGCGATTTTAAAATTGCTGTAGGTGAAGCCGTTGCAGATCATCTTGAACCTGTAAGAACAAATTTCCAGAAACTTATATCTGACAAAGCATATCTGAAGGAATGTTATATGAAAGGCGCTGAAGAAGCTTCAAAAATAACAAGAAAAACTCTTTCAAAAGTATACAGAAAAGTCGGATTTGTTGACGCAAGATAGTCCATAATCGTCTGAAATACTCGTATTTATTGACTATTATTGATATATGTTATCTCAATTATTATATAGATGTTACAAAAATAATAAAAATGCTTGCATTTTATTCAAGTTTGAGGTACTATAGATTAAGACACGAATCTATGGGCATGGAGGTAGTTTATGTTTAATTTTAAGAATCATTACAATATTGATGATCTGATTGAAATAGTAAAAGTTCTCCGAAGTGAAAACGGCTGCCCGTGGGATAAAGTCCAGACACATGAATCCATAAAACCTTCTCTTATTGAAGAAGTGTATGAAGTGATCGAGGCAATTGATCTTAAAGACACTGATTTAATGAAAGAAGAGCTTGGCGATGTACTTCTTCAGGTAGTATTTCATGCTGAGATGGAAACTGAACAAAAACATTTCACTTTCGAAGATGTCTGCAATGATATCTGTCAGAAACTGATTATTCGTCACCCTCATGTATTTGGGGATATCACTGTAAACAACTGTGACGAAGTTCTCAACAACTGGGAACATATTAAGCAGCAGACCAAAGGACAGACGACATTTACAGAAACTCTTGAAAGTGTCCCGAAAACTTTTCCGGCTCTTATGAAAGCGCAGAAAGTTGGAAAACGTGCAGCGAAATCAGGAATGGATTTTGCTGACCTGAAAGATGCACTTAACGGATTAAAATCTGAAATTGCAGAACTTGAAGAAGCAATTAATTCAGGTGACAAAGCAAATATCAGTGAAGAACTCGGCGATGTGCTGTTTTCATGCACAAATGTTGCCAGAAAAGCTGATCTTGACTCAGAAATGCTCCTTACAGATGCAACTGAAAAATTTATAAAACGTTTTTCAAAAACTGAAGATTTAATCAGGCAAAAAGAGATTGACATGACATCTCTTAGCATAGAAGAGCTTGATGCTTTTTGGAATAAAGCAAAAGCTCAAATTTAAATAACCGAAAACAATGGAGGTAAATAAAAATGACAAAAGCAGAATTAGTTAATGTTATTGCAGAAAAAGGCGAATATTCAAAGAAAGACGCTGACAAGGCTCTCTCAACAGTAGTTGCAGCTATTTCAGATTCACTTGCAAAGGGTGAAAAGATCCAGCTTATCGGCTTTGGTACTTTTGAAGTACGTCAGAGAGCTGCTAAGGATTCAAAGAACCCAAAAACAGGTGCTACAATTCATTGCCCTGCTAAGAAAGCTCCTGCTTTCAAAGCTGGTAAGAGCCTTAAGGACGCAGTTAATAAGTAATTATAAGCAATTTTTCTATAAAAAGCACATGTGTCTTACAGATACATGTGCTTTTTATCTGTATACAGAAAGGAACATAACATGCGTTTAGACAAATATCTCAAAGTAACACGACTGATAAAAAGACGTACTATTGCAAACGAAGCATGCGATGCAGGAAAAATATTTGTAAACGACAAAGTCGCCAGAGCTTCATACGACGTTAAGATCGGTGATGTTATTACAATTGCCTTAGGTACAAGGCAGCTTAAAGTAAAGGTCACAAACGTATCTGAATACGTTACAAAAGACAGTGCAGCTGATAACTATATTGTTATAGAATAAAATCATTCCCATACCGCAAAAATGGTATGGGAATGATTTTTTCAAATTCTATTCTCTTCATTGTTATACAATTCAAAACGCATTAATACTGCTTTCTAAAATTGTTTTAAAAAAAGATATCCCCCGTCTGTGTTAAAGGCGGAGGATATTTATTCATGTATTATTCTATTGCATTATTATGCTGCAGGAACCCATTCAAACCAGCCGTCTTCGTTTTCTACCCAGCTGCCTTCAGTTTCTGTTTCGTCATCAAAAAAGCTCCAGCCTGAAGAATCACTGTCAAAATCGAAGTTATATGACATGCTGTCATCATCACTAAAATAACTGTCATCCATATCACTGTTAAATGAAGAGTATGTATTTTTAGGCATCAAAGCATCTTCGGATAATCCAAATTTACCAAGGATTGAATTTACAGCATCTTCTTTATCAAAATACTCGTAAATATTATCAAAACTATCCACAGATTCAGCATTTTCAGGAATCTTTACATCAGCTTTATCTTTACAGAGCTTATTTTCAAATGAAATCTTCCCGATAGAATCAATATTCATTTCATACTTCTGAGACTTATCATCTGCAGAAATATTAACCTGGACATGTTTTTTCTCTTCGCTTTCACCTAAAAGATCCGGTATATCAAAGCTAAATGAACCACTAACATTGTCCTTCTTTATCTTGAAATTTGAAAAATCTGCACTGAATACCTCAGTATCACCATCTGATACTTTTAATGTACCTGTATATTCATCTTTGTTTTGTACTGCTTTTGCTGTAACTGAAAAATCGTCTTCAAAGCTGATTGCCAGACCAACATCGTTTTTATCTTTTGCTTCTGCAAATGAAAACAGCTTATCGCTTCCCTGACTAATTGTAAGTCCGCGAATATCTCCGTTTGGATCAACCAATGTAACTAATGTTACTGATTCAAAATCACTTACATCTGTGTTTCTGATATCTTCAAGCTTTTTTTCAAAAGTCATGTCTTCTGCAAAAGCCTGATAAGGAGCTGTATATGCATTATACCATTCTTTGATTGTATCAGATTTTTCCATAAAATCAGCAGTTTCTTTCATCAGAGCTTTAGCCTGCTCACCATCAATAACTGTAGTAAGTTCTGTATAGCTGTATAATACACCGGCTGCAGTTCCTGTTGAATCCGATGTCATCACAGTACTGTCATTGGCTGAATACTTTTCAAGTATTTCAACATATTCCTTTATTAGTTTCATATAAGCTTCTTTATCAATTGACGGGATTTTAGTGTTGCCCTGTTCTTCATCTGAAGATGCAATTTTTAATGTTTTACTGCTTAATTCAGGAAGTGTGAGATATAAAACACCATTCTTTGAATCATATACAAGATCTGCACTCATTGCCTCATTTCCGTCGGCCTTCAAAACTCCTTTATATTCAAAAACAGAATCATTTGATTTTGAACATCCTGTTTCACATTCAAAAGAAATCTTTCCGCATATCTCACTGTCAAAATTTTCATTGATCGTATTCTTTAATTCATCAGACAATTCAAAAGAAAAAGCGGAAGAATAAAGGGTTCCGGATTGATTTGAATAATCCTTCATTTTTGAAACTGCATCATCGAATGCTTTTGAATAAACTTTTCTGCAATACTTTTCAGAATTCATAAAAGTCTTATTTACTGCATTGTTTACTGCCGGAACTGCAGCATAAGCTGCACCGGAGCCTCCTAAAAGAAGAGCTGCCGATATTCCGATGATCAATGGTGCTTTCTTTCCTTTTCTAACCGCCGTCATTTGATATTCAGTATTATTGTTGTAGTTATAGTTGTCCATATTAATTTCTCCTTTTTTTTACTTTTGTTCTTTATTTTTTCTATCTTTTTTCTTTTTAAGATCATCTCTAATCTTGTCATTATATTAACACTTTGTGTTGCTATTGTCAAGTCTTTTTTTTAACTTTGTGAGAAATTACGATTTTAATTAATAAAATTCTAAATAATTGTCTATAAACATCATCTTTCGAGTTGTAACATTTGTATTTTTTTACTCAATAATTATATTCATAATCATTCAAAACGTATATTTTCTTAATTTTCTCTTGTATAAAATGTCATAATAGAGTATAATAATTAAAAAGGAGATGATTTTATGATCGATAAAACAATGACTTTCAGCGTAAATGAGGATAAAGAGGCTGTCTTAAAACAGAACCTTAGTACTATATATGATGCTTTGGTGGAAAAAGGATATAATCCTGTAAATCAGATAGTTGGATATATTTTGTCAGAAGACCCTACTTATATTACAACTCACAAAAATGCACGGGCAATTATCAGACATATTGACCGTGATGAATTGCTCCAGATTTTAGTAAGGTCTTACATAGAAAAATGATCATTATTAAAAAAATACCCGTCAGAATCAAAATTAAAATGATTCTGACGGGTTTTATTTTTAAGGCAAAACAGTAGTGGAAATACCATCTTCAGTATTAATATTCGCTACAGTTGTTTCCTGTGATTCTGTTATCTTTTCAGATATATCCGAATCATTTGACTTTATATATTTTTCCAGTGTGATTGTTCTGTTGGAATTATACATTTTTTTTAGTTCTTCTTCGGAATTGTATTTTTCTGACAGATTTCCGTCTTTATCCAGCAGATATTCACCATACCAAAGTCCGAAAAATGACCATACAGCCCTGTCTCTAAAGGTGAGCTCAATATCCGGCAGCTTTCCGCATTCACTAAGTGCAATCAGCTTCTGACCACCTGTCAGTGAATAAAGCCACTGATATTGTTTGTAATATTTTGAATTATCTTTGTTTTCATCATACAGATCCACAGCGACTATATCACACAGATGATTTCCGGCATAAAAGTCTTTTCCCTGTGCACTCCACACCCAGATCAGATTATCAAGTTTATGATATCCTGTCAGACGTCTGAACAGTGTCGTCCACAGCCATTTATATGTCTCAGGTCCTGCTTCTCCCCACCAGAACCAGTCACCGCCTGCTTCGTGTAATGGGCGCCACAATACCGGTATGTCTTTCTCCTGCAGTCTTTTGAGCTGTGATGCTATATAATCAATATCCTTTAAAATATAAAGACATTCAGCATTGATAAAGCCTTCTTCATATTGCTTCTGTATATCCTCAAAAGACATCAGTGCAACATCTACATCTGTATATGCGAGTGACAAATCAAAATCTGTTTTTTCAGAGTATACATCCGGCTGATTCATCGGTGCCTTCCAGTGCCACATATATCCTACTATTCCGCCATTTTGAGCCCACTCAACGGCTGCTTCAATATCATCATCTGTTTTTTTATCATACTTACTGTCCGGATTTGTTGAATACACACCCATATCCCCAAATCTGACAACAGGATACTGTGATGTAAATTCATTTATCTTTTTTATTTCTATATTATCTTTCCCGGATACATATTGTCCTGTAATAATATTTTTTCCAAAATTCTCAGTCAGATACTTCATTAGTTTCTGCGTATTTGGTGAAGCCGGAGCATTGAGTTCAGATGATACATCTGTACCAGCTGAGTATATAGATTTGTTATTGGATATTTTTATATAATCAATATCAACTGCACCGTCTATGGAATGAAATGATAATGTGAGCTTTCCTTTTTTAAAAAACACTCCATAGTAATTTTTTATTACAAATTGTCCAATCATATTTTCAGTACAGGAAAAATCAAACAAATTTTTCCCATCAGCCAGAATCTCATTTCGTGCTGTAGAATCAGAAGCAAAACAAATTGAAATATCATAATGCTGATCTGTAGGGATATCAAAGACAAAATCTATCTTTTCATTTCCTCCGGCAGAAAAACCTGTTATATATCCGGCACCTGAAAAGCCCGGTCTGTCTGCTGCAGCAATTATATTTTCCGGACGAGCCGCATCTTCTGCTTCAATTATCTGTTCATATTCCCGCTGATCAATTTTTGATGTACTTAGAACATATTCACTTATTTCAGTTACTTTACTTTCATCATGCAAAACCGGAACAGACGTATCTGATACCAATGTATTTTCTTTACGCCTTTGCTTTTCTGAGTTTTTTTGCAGAGTAACAAGACAAACTGTCAGCATAATAAATGAAACCAATACCAATATAAGTATGGCTGTCATTTTTCCTGATATCTTTTCTTCTGAAAACATTTTAACAGGATTTTCTGTTTGATTCTCAGTATTTTTTATATCCTTCAAAACCATCCTCTTTTCTGATAATACTATCGTCAAAATCACATTAAATCAGATCCGATAACTGTTCTTTGCATGGAAGCCCTGCACTGAATGCAGCTATTGTCCCTGTTTCAACTGCTGTTTCAAAAGCCTTTTCAAAATCGCCATTCCTTATATAACTGCCTATAAAACCGGCCACCATTGAATCACCTGCTCCGGTAGAATTGACAACCTTTCCTTTCTTTGCATTTCTGTAAATATTGTGATCCTTATTTACAAAAACTGCGCCATTTCCACCCATTGATACAATTACATTCTGCGCGCCTCTCTCAACTAGTTTACCGGCATATAGTGCTGCAGCGTCCGCTGAATTAATATTCACAGAAAATAAATCTGCGAGCTCATAAATATTTGGTTTTATCAAAAAAGGGTTTTCATCCAGGGTTTTCAACAATAACTGTCCGGAAGCATCCACCACCGTTTTTATGTTCTTTCCGTTTATTTTTTTCAGAATATTTGAATATGTATCATCTGACAAGGTCTTAGGAATACTTCCTGACAACACCAAATAATCTCCATCTTTCATCTTATCCAGTATTTTATATAGTTCTTCCAGCGATTCTGTCGAAATATCAGGACCCTGTCCGTTTATTTCTGTTTCTGCCTGCCCCTTTAATTTCACATTAATTCTGGTATTTCCATTTTTTAATGTAATCATCTCTTCTTTAATTCCGTATTCCAACAGTTTTTCTTTAATATAATCACCTGTAAAACCTGCACAGAAACCCAATGCAACCGAATCTATGCCAAATTCTTTTAAAACAAATGATACATTGATTCCTTTTCCCCCTATATAAAGCTCCTCTGATGATGAACGATTTACCATTCCTTCTTCAAGTGTACCAACATGCATAATATAATCAACAGAGGGATTAACTGTAACTGTATAAACCATTATTTTCCTCACTTTTCATATTAATATAAAAATAATCTGGTAATATTCCTATTCTTTTTTATATACAACTTCCTTTTCGTCATATTTTTACACACTATTCTTATAGTATATTATTTTTTTTGAAAATTTGCAAGTATTAATTGCTTTTAAATCCAAATTAAGTTATAATAAATCTGAATAAACATATAGAACTGTTTTTTAATTTTCTATTCCGGAGGAATATTCAATGCAAAAAATGCTAGGCTACCTTAGAAGAGCTATTCAGGATTATGATATGATCAAAGACGGAGATTCTATTGCTGTCGGAGTTTCCGGAGGAAAAGACAGCCTCGTTCTTTTAATAGGAATGAAGCTTCTGCAGCGATTTATAGGAATAGACTACAAAATCACCGGTCTTTCAATAGATCCCATGTTTTCCGGGATTCCAACTGATTACTCTGAAATTTCCCGTTTATGTAAAGAATATGATATACCTTATGAAATCGTTGAAACTCATATTGCCGAAGTAGTATTTGATATCAGAAAAGAACCAAATCCGTGCAGCTTATGTGCAAGAATGAGACGCGGTGCACTTCATGATGCAGCAAAAAGTCTCGGCTGCAACAAACTGGCTCTTGGTCATAACAATGATGATGCAGTAGAAACTTTCTTTATGAATTTATTTAATGAAGGAAGAATTGATTGCTTTTCACCTGTATCATATCTTTCCAGAAAGGATATCACTGTTATCAGACCACTTGTATATGCTCCTGAATCAATGGTACTGAAAACTGCAAAAAAATGCAATTTTCCTGTAATCACATCAAAATGTCCTGCTGACGGACATACCAACCGAGAAGACATGCGTCAGTTTATTATTGATATGGATCATAAATACAAAGGATTTACCGACAAAATTTTCGGTGCTATGCAGCGTGGAAATGTCGGAAGATTTGGAATTGACAAATAAAATCTTTCAAAGCTTATTTTATAACAACACAGAGGATATCCCCCGCCTCTGCAGGCGGCGGGTTCTATCTGACCAAACAGTCGGAGTACAATCTCCGACTGAGCGGGAACCGATT
>JAZQPR010000230.1:0-14933 GCA_045628605.1 Oscillospiraceae bacterium | reverse complement strand
TCTTCTATGTACTCAACCGCACTTTGTATTGCATTCATCCATTCCATTGATATTACCTCCCCTGTGTATTCAGTATATCATTTCATAAAAGAAGGCGCCCAATTTTTTTTGCTGTGTTTTGTCAGACAGAATCATTTCAGATTCATAAAATATCTCAAAAGATTATTCAACAATCAGTATCTCTGATCAATACTGATCTGCATAAATTTTGGCAGCACTGCCGTAATAGAAAATTGAAGCACAGAGGTTTTTGAGATCATCACTTGTTTCTTCACTTGAAAGTACTCTGTAAATAATGACTGATATAATATTAATGATATCATATTTTAGTCAGCAAAGTCAACATGATTTTCGTATTTAAGCGGTTTCAAAACTCTGAGAAGTAACCTGACGAAATAAAAAATAATGGTTTCTGAATAATAAAACAAGCCTTTGCAATAACATCCGATTTTATTGCAAAGGCTTGTTAAGTTTATTGATTTTCCGGTTCTGCATTCAGCAGGATAACTGTATTTACATTAAACACGTTTTAATGTAAAAGCTGTCATATTTGTGCTCACTTTTGCAGAAGATGAGTCAGTATATATTCCTCTTGTCAGCGAGCTGTACGGAATTATATTTGCTATATACTCACCATCTGAACCTACAGATATTTTTAGCTGCCATGCCTGACCTGCAGGATAACCCGTTTCACATGTATGGGTATTTACGCTGTTTCCTTCGGAAGGAGTAGCATTATAAAGATCCAGAACACGGCCGTTTGCTGCTTTTATCAGATAGAAGTTGTCAGCACCGATCGATCCGGGATATTTTTTGAAATTCCATTTGGTTGCACCGGAGGCATTTGTACTGAGTGTGATTTTATTTGATGAACCTGCGTTTATATAACGTCCGCTTGAATTTTTAATGGTATAATTTCCAGGGAAAATCTCCTTGCTACCATTTGCCTTTGTGATCACCCATTTCTGAGAATCACTGATATTGCTTGCAATGACAAGGCTGTTTCCGTTTGCTTTGACACAGCGTGATGTTGTCAGTTGAGCATAAATTGAATAAGTATCATCAGAATTAAGTCGGAACTGGTAGGTCTGCGCATTGTCATAGCCTGTTTGTGCATAGAGGCTGACTGTATTGCCTTCAATATCATAACAGTTCTGAACATCCCATACCAAGCCGCTGTTATTTACAGGAGAAATATAATAGAAATTATTTCCTGCATATTTTATATTCCATCTTATAGAATTGTCTGCATTGAAATCACTTACAAAACCTTGTTTTTTCGTAGAAGAGTTATACGAAAGATATTTTTTTGTTCCTTTATTGTAAATATAATATGTATCAGCGTCATCAAAACTTATCTTTGTAAATTTGTCACCTGCAAGAGCGGTATTTGATAAAGGAAAATTCCAGTTAGGAAATCTCTTTGATACTATATGAACCTTGTTATCTCTGTATGAATAGCAAAGACGCCATACATATCCGTCATGATTATTATTTACACTGTCTGTCTTTTTCAGTACAGTTGTATCCTTATCAAGATATGCTTCATACTTTTCTGATGAATTCTGTGCATAGAATTCTCCAAGATAAGTCTTTCCGCTGAAAAATTTCCAGAATGAAGGAAACATACCGACATAACGGCAATTCTTTTTATCATACAGGCAGCCGTTCAGAAAAGCTCTGGTATAGGCTATGCTTCTTGGATCCACGCCTTTGTAAAAAGTTATACTTCTTCCGTTCAAGGTATCAGTCGGCCATACATTATCCCATTCATATGCTCCGTTTGTATACTTTGAATTATTTGAAACGACCGGCACGCTGTCAATATTTGCGATATCAGCAGACGGCATCAGGATTTTTTTGTCATCTATATCCCTGAACGCTTCAAGTGTATGAAGCCATTCATGAATAGCCAGATCAGTACTGTAAAGATGTTTATCATTCTCTGAAATTTTTGCGTTGTAATCTAATAAGGAGATAGGACACCATGAATAACTGTATCCTACTGCCTGATCTCTTGTCGCGATCGAAGAGTTTGGACAGCCGAAATCACTTTTTTTCGGATTTTTATTTATCTGGTTTGGATCTTCTGATGTAAATACAATCACGCTGTCATAAGAACCGAGCGGCACACGTTCATCGATCCATGGCTTGATATTTTCACTCAGCACATAATCTGATGTTGCCTGTATCTGTTCGTCGACATAAAGAGTCTCTGTGATTATATTTATATTATAATCTGAAAGATACTCTATGATCTGTTCAAACTGTTCAGGAACATGAGAAAATATTCTTTCATCTTCAGCTGTAGAGTGAACAGCATTTCCCAAGTAGGTCTTTACGTTTCTTGTCTCAATAAAGAGTATCCTAAAATCAGCAGGTATATCCGAAGTAACGTTACATTTTGTTTTTGCAAATCGATCGTACTCCAGTAATGCCTTGCTTCGAATGCTCTGAAGCTCAGTTATCTCCGTCTTTACAGATGCCGGAACATTCGGCTGAGCCTCGGCAGCAGCACTTACTGAGAAAAACGGCACGCACGATGCCATAATCAAAGCAGCTGCTGATAACGATGAAATGAGTGGTTTTAGAAGTTTGTTCATCAAATTACCCCTTTAATCAATTAATTTGCTATAACCAATAGCCTAATAAAATTATATAGTTTTAAAAGTATAAGTGTCAATGATGTTGAAATATTTTTGGTTGTTTTGCTGTTTGAATGTTACATCATTAAATTTTTTTATCTATCATTTTTGACGTTTTTCTATAACAACACAGAGAATATCCCCCCGCCTCTGCTTGTTAAACGCAAAGCTTTGAACAGCACAGAGGATGTCCCCGGTCTCTGTGTTGTTATACATTACAAAACTGTAATATTACGTAATATTAATAAATTCAAATAATAACACAAAAACGGCTGCAGAAATTTTTGCAGCCGCTTTTTATTGTATGATTTGAAATTTATTATCTTTATTCATCAGCTTTATCGTTTTCAAAATATTCAATTCCGCCGATATTATTCTGAAACGTCCTGTAATCCTCATTTCTCCATTTGTTGATTTTGGACATAAAATGTTTTACCGCTTCATGATCCTGAAGCTCACTGTACTCGTCTATCCTTTCGCAGAAACATTCCGTCTCATTCATAAGCATGGAATAAATATATCTGTATCTTAACCATGTCTCTTTGTATTTGGCTTTTTCACAGTACTGAGTATATATGGTAATTATTACCGATAAAACAGATGCTGCAAATGCTAAAATTTTATTGCATATTGCTGAAAAATCCAAAGCAGAAGCTGCGGAAACCATAGCGGCCATAACAGGAATGATCGATAATATCAAAAGTGATCTTTTATTGCTTTTCTTGTATTTACGCGCATGCTCGTCAAAGCACTCTATTTCCTTTTCCAGTATTTCCATAAAGCACTCATCATTTTCAGAAACTACACCCTTTTGTACAAGCTTCTTCCAGCATTTTATGTAATATTTTCTTTTGGCATTTTCCGAATACCAGTCTCTTTTTTCAACACCGTTGAAAATGCTGCCGCTTTCAGCCGGTTCGTTCTGCTCACTGTTATTTTGATTCATCAAAGAATCTAAATAATACTGTTTGAAGTTTTCAGTTGTATTATCAATAAAAGAATAAAGTTCCTCCGGGTCAAAGAACTTTAGCTGATCGATGTCTCCGCTCAAATAAAATTTGTTTTTTATTTCATTTCTTAATTTACTGTACCACGAAATCTGCTTCGAACTGATTTTCAGTTCAGAAAGCTCCGGAAAATCCTTTAATTCAATTTTATACCGACTGATAACCTCCGTATTTGAGTTATCATAATCCTTGTATATCATACTCCAGAAATCACGAGATGCATATCTGCAGTTTTGATATTCAAACATTACGCCTTCTGTAAATGACTGAGGAAAATATGTAGCTTTTCCGCTTATATATTCAATATACTTTATATCAATATACAAATGTAACGCATATCCAATGTGATAATAATCTTTAAGAGATAACGGATGTTCTGAAAAAAATCTTTTTAAATCAGGTGTCTTGAAATATGAATCCGGATTTTCCGCATAATGCATTGTTCTGTCAAGTTCTGACGCATTGCTCAGTCCTGAAATCTTAGCAGCATCAGGCATTACTGAACCTGCTGTCAGGTTTTTCTTTTCCTGTTCATCCTGAATATTTAATAATTCAATCAGTTTTTTTGCACATGCGGCATGTATCATATATCCCGGCATTTTATTATACTCCTTTAGCTGAAGATAAAAAAATCAAATGATTTGGATAATTTGAAATCAGCTCAATTTTAGTTTTTCTGTCAAAAATATTACATGATAAATTATATCACAATATATTTATTATTTCAAATAATCAATTTTGTAAACTATCATTCTTTTCTTAATAAAGTTTCTTCCAGCTCAGGATATTTCTTTACCATTGCATCATATTCAGCTCTGTCAAACTCAAAATTCAAATCAGCAAACCATAAAATGCCGCCTTCTTTCTGATAATTACGATATGTATAATTCTTTCTTCTCCTGAATAATTCTTCTTCCCAGTTTTCTGCGATCCATTTTTTCCATTCATCACTTCCGCATTCAGCTAAAGCAATATTATCGCCATATTTTTCCCAGTCTTCTTCTGTATATGCTTCCGTAAACAGAATTCCACACTTTTTTTCTGTCTGAAAATCATAATCCGGTTGAGTTGCATATCCTGCTCGTTTCCAATATACAGAATTATCAGTCTTTTTTACTTCCACAACTACAACAGTACAAGAGAAATCCAGATCATCCGGGCACAAATAAACCGGTAATACTGCATCATCCAGATCAATTAAAAAAATCATATATATCCCCTGAATTACAACAAAACAACTCTTATTTTTTCACAATACAAATCAAACTCAATATCCTGTTCAATGGAATAAAGATGATAGTTCTTTTCAATATCTGAATTTGAAAGTTCATCAATAACAAAGCCGCTTCCAAGTCCGTTTACCATATCAAAGTTCAAATCTCCATTTATGTTATACAATGTTAGTTTTACCCTGTATCGCTCTTTATTATCAGCAATCAGCAAAGTCATTATGTTTGTGTAATCACAATAATACTCGTCAATTGCATTTAAACAGTAATTAAGCTCCAATATCTTAGACAGTTTGTGCCAATACTGAAACTGTTCCGGAATTTTATCTTTCAGTTCATCTATTCCGTCTATGTAATTATAATTAAACATACCAATTACCTCTATAAAAATACTGAAATTACTTATTTTTTGTATCTTACCATCCATTCACTTGTTTCATCTTCAGCAACAGCATATTCGCCATAATCAAGCTCAGCCAAAGCTGCCATTGATTCATCAATTTCCAGAATACGTGCTAAAGATATGATTCTGGCATCTTCTTCGCTATGATTTCCGCCGCATAAGAACTGCCAGTATCCGTCCTCATCATGAGAAACATATACCTGAATCCGTGAAGAGTATAGAAAAAAATAAAAATGCAAAAAATGGATTTTCTCATCAGTTTCGCATTAATAATTTGATTGAGTTATGTCGCTTAAGATTGAAAGTTTCTATAAACTGGCATAACAAACTAAACCTCGGAATTATAACTGAGGTTCTAATCCTAAAAACATAAATTCTCAAAGAACAGTTACTTTTTTAATCTGTTTGCTATTGAGATTATTGCCTTGCGCCATGGAATACCGGTTCCAAGATCAACACAACTTTTTCTTGCATGTTTTTTTATAAATCCAGGTGCCATAATAACTCGTTCAAGAACAGTGCGAAGCCTTCTTCGTTTAACAGGCCTTTTCAAAGATAACCCTCAGTACCAATGTATGCAAAAATAGGGGCATAGCCATCTTTGATTTAGACTCCCTGTTGAATACAATAAAATGAAAGGTCAACCATCGAAAAATATGCAAAATTGCGACATTTTCGGTGGTTGACCTTGTTTTGCTATTGGAAGTTTCCGTATCGGATACTGATAGATAATTTCTCACCATCAAATGAAAGGTTTTCCACAAAAAACTCATCAATGAAATAGCGTCGTTACTCAATGCAATCACTCCTTATACTTCACCTGTCATCTCAGTAATTAAGGTTCAAAGCTCTGCGTTGTTATATGTTCAATAATTTTGACTTTTTTAAGATTGCTTACAGACTCTTTTCCACCTAATGCAAGTAATGGAACATATCCATTGTAGCGATTGCCATATCAAGAAACACTTTGCTTTACAATATATGCAAAACATTAATCAAATCCGCTATATTTCATCAATAATGAAGGTCCTTCAGAGGAATTATCATTACACAATGCAAATAGAAGTGTTTCTTTGTTATAATTAGCTATTTTCCCTTCAAAGAACCTATACATTTCATAAGGAGGATAAATATGCAAGTCCTCTCTGCTTTTTATATAAATCAACATTGTCTTTTCAGAAATACAAACTACCGCATCTTGAGAAAAGCTCGTTTTACAGTAAATTTGATCACTGGGGAGTTCATCTGTTTTCTGACTCAAAGCAGCGATATTCATATCTGTTACTACTTGGTTTTCGGGATTCCAAATACAATAATTTGTATTTTGTATAATCAATGCAGAACCAGTATCGTTATTATATGAAAGAATATTCTTTCCAAGTAATTCTTTGCAGCAATTTTTCTTTTCAAGCATGGAAAACTCCGATGGGGATAATTTAATCATATCTGCTCTACTCAAATCAATTTTTACAGATAATTCACCACCATTAGCAAAAAGATAAACCACATTATCTTTCCAAAAATAAATGTGTGAAAAATACATATCTGAATACTTACTTAAGTCATAACGATGAATGTTTTCTGTTTTCAAGTTCACATAAAAAGCGCATTCATTTTCGTAAGAAAATAACAGCAACTCATCTTCGTGCTTCACGGAAAAATTTATGACAATATCATCTTCCAATTCAACATTTCTTACCAGATTCAAATCAAAATTCATTACGCTTAGTCCATGATACGAATCATTTACAACAACGTAATTGGCTGTCACTTCCAAAAAGTACAGATCTTCTATTTCTTTTTTTTGAGTATTCATATTGCCACCTTATTTCGTCTTAAAAGTACGATAATAATAATCCTGAATTATTCACCATGACTCACAAAAGATATTCGTAGCCACATAATTGCGTAATTTAAAAAGTTTTCTATTTTCACTTAAAAAGTGAAGTCAGAGTATAGAAAAAGAGCTTCAAATTTGTTATAATTGAAATTGCTAAACAACAAAAAAACAAAGGAGAAGCTCTCATGAATTCTATTATAAACGATTTCAAATGTAATTTCAATAGTTCTGTAAAATTTAATTTTAAAGGTGGCAGACTTACGTCAGATGCAGGATGTATTCTGATCGAAAGTTTTATGAAATCAATGGGAATACTCAAACTTTTAAAAAGTTTTAAAACCAATGATAAAACTATAAGAAAGCATACAGATGAGCAGAAAAACAAATAAAATAACCAAATAAAACTATTGACATGCACAATAGTACGTGTTATACTGTATATAAACAAACATACACAGTATAACATAGAGGAATCATATATGAAAATAATAATAAAAAATAAATCTGAGCTGCCTATCTATGAACAGATAAAACAGCAGATCAAAACACAGATACTGGATGGTTCAATAACAGAGGATGAACAGCTTCCATCTATAAGACAGCTTGCACGTGATCTTAAGATAAGTGTTATTACTACAACAAGAGTTTATAATGATCTTTCAGACGAGGGCTTTATCATATCGGTTGCAGGAAAGGGCTATTTCGTTGCTCCGAGAAACAACGAGCTTTTGCATGAGCGAATGCTCTGTGAAATGGAGGAGGGCTTTGAAAAGGCTGTTGTGAACGGACGAAATGCAGGACTGACAGATGAGGAAATAATAGATGCACTGAAAAAATTTTTGGAGGGATAAATATGGAAAATATTATGGAGATCAGCAATTTATGCAAGTCGTATGGGGAATTCGCCCTGAAGGATGTGAGCTTTTCTCTAAAAAAGGGCTTTATCATGGGCTTTGTCGGAGAAAACGGTTCAGGAAAGACAACGACGATCCGCTCTATCTTAAACATGGCAAGGATAGACAGCGGAAAAATAACTGTGTTCGGAATGGACAGTGTCAGTGATACTGTCAGCATCAGGCAGAAGCTCGGAGTTGTGTTTGACAGCTTGTATCTGGCTACCCATCTTAATGTAAAACAGATCGAAAAGCAGCTGAAGCCTTTTTACAGTGAATGGAGCACTGAGGAATATTTCAGAAGGATCAAAGAGTTTGGTCTGCCTGAGGACAAAAAAGTTGGAGTGTTTTCAAAGGGAATGAAGATGAAGCTGATGATAGCCATAGCTCTTTCTCATAACGCAGAGCTTATCATTCTCGATGAGCCGACAAGCGGACTGGATCCTGTTGCACGTGATGAGCTGCTTGATATTCTGTCCGAATATATTGAAGATGAAAACAGAGGAATTTTGTTTTCAACACATATCACAGCGGATGTGGAAAGAATAGCAGATTATGTTACCATACTTCATTCAGGAAAAGTCTGGTTTTCAGGTGAAAAAGATGAGCTTTCGGAAAAGTATGCTGTTATCAAAGGTTCAGAGAAAGATCTCACAGAAGAAATAAAGAAAAAGCTTATCGGATTTCATGCTTACAGAAACGGATTTGAAGCACTTATCCAGACTGATGATCTGGCCGGAATACCTGAAGCACTTGAATATGAAAAGGCAAGTATTGATGAGATACTTGTATATATAGCAAAGGAGGATAAAAATGAAAGAACTGCTTAAAATAGTTCATTTTGATTATTTGACAGCAAAACCGCTCACATTAAGCAAGTATATCACAGCGGCAGTGATTGCATATGTATTGAGTGTGGTTGTTTCGCCTATTGCAGCAGGATATCTGATTTTTATCGGTATGTTTATGATAAATGCTCTGTCCGGGGTCGGAGAAAAAAGTGAATTTAATAAGCTGTACGGTATTCTTCCTGTAAAACGCAAAAACATTACAAGGGCAAGATTTCTGTATATTTTTCTGGTTATGTTTATTTCAGAATTAACAGAGCTTTTAATGGCTGCGTCTTCATTTGCAATAAAATTTTATCGTTTCCTGCCGGATAAAAGTACTCTTGCGGTGAGCATCGGACGAAAAAGTATTGAGGAAGGAAAACTTTCAGCTTATGCATTTCTTATCCTGGGATTTGCTGCTTTCTGTATTATGTTTTCATATATGGAGATGATGAGTTCGTTCTTCGGCAGGGAAAATGAATTTAAGATCATCATAGTAACACTCGGAGTGCTGACAGTACTCATTCTGATAGTAAATGCGATTATAAACAGTATGGATAATGTTGTAATAAAAATACCTTCACTGCCCAAAACAGCAACCGGAAGAATTATTGCCGTTTTAGCTGTTAATATAGCTGTGTTTTGTATAAACGTTCTGTTTGGTGAATTAACAGCAAATAAAGTGTCAAAAAGAGAATTGTAAGAGGGTGAAAAAATGAATAAAGCAAACATAAGTATGATAAAGAATCTGATCAAAACAGATCTGATAACGGCAGGCGGCGGAAAAAACAATCAGATATTTTTAGTTTCTTTCTTGTTTTTGTTTTTTGGCCTGGGCGGAGGCTTTTTTTGTTCACCTCTTTTTGGGGCAGTATTTCCACTTCTGACCGGAGCTTTTTTAATACCTACGCTTTTTAATAATGAGATTATTAATCACAGCGAAAAAATGTTTTTCGTTCTTCCCGTATCACGACGTGATCTGGTAAATGAAAGGTTTATTTTTTCGATAGGTTTATTTGTTCTGACAAATCTGTTGTTCTATCCGGTCATGCTTCTTTCAATGAAGCTTGAATTATATCTCATAGTTTCAGACATCGATCTTCTTAACATGCTCAAAAAAATAACAGGCGCCGGATCAAAGCTTGAAGTATTAAATTTCAGCTATTTATTATGTTCCTTTTTGGGAGTGTTTTTCATGTCAGGACAGCTTAGAAAATATTTCATGGACAGTGAGTCTGTATATGCTTCAATGAAAATTAAAACGAAAAACGGTATTCGTAAGACAGTACTGATTTTTGCCGCTTTTTTCGCAGCAATTCTGATATATCTCGATATCCTGCCTCTGTCAGGAGCAGTTTTGGTTTTGCTGGAACTGGTTATTCTGCTTTCAAAGAGTAATATGATCGGAGTAATTCTGTTTATCATCGCCTGTATGAAGGTATTATATAGTTACGTCTGTACGGTTATAGAATATGAAGACAGAGAACTGTAAGGGGGAGAGAATACATGAAAAAGACCATAAAAAAAACAGCTTCTGTTCTTTGTGCCGGAATAATTTTCTTTACGTCAGTAACAAATGTTTTTGCTAAGGATAATAAAGCAGAAGACGATATCATACTTCCGTCAGGGATAACGCTTACCCAGTATAATGAGGAAATGAAAAAGCTGTCTGATACCGGTAAATATACTTCTGCATTAGTCGGACTTTTTAAGGGAGAAGATGTGCTGTATACAGGATATTTCGGCAGCAGCAATGAAGAAGAAAATATACAGGCTGACGAAAATTCCGTATATGAGTGGGGAAGCATCTCCAAGACTTTGATATGGGTCAGTGCCATGCAGCTGTGGGAACAGGGAAAGCTTGATCTTGAAAAGGATGTAAGGAATTATCTGCCTGATGGATTTTTTCAGCATCTTTCTTATGATGATCCGATAACAATGATGAATCTGATGAATCACAACGCAGGATTTCAGGAAACAAGTAAAACAATTGTAAAAAAGAACAAGGAAAGTATAAAAAGTCTGAAGGAAGAACTTAAGGCGATAGAACCCGCACAGCCATACCGTCCGGGAGAGGTGACTGCATATTCAAACTATGGTGCGGCTGTTGCAGGATATGTTATCGAATGTGTGTCAGGTGAGGATTACTGCAGTTATGTCAGAAAGCATATTTTTGAACCTCTCGGAATGAAACACACATCACTGAATCCGACTCACAGCGATAACGAATTTGTATATAACAGAAGACCTCAGATGCACAGCTACATGAGTATGCTGGGAATAAAATCCAATCTTGGCAGCGCACTTGAGTATATTCCGTGTTATCCTGCAGGAGCAGCAACAGGAACTCTTGCAGATATGATTACTTACGGACAGGCTCTTGTAAACAGTGAAGCTCCGCTGTTTAATGATCCGAAAACACAGGATAAAATGTTTGAGGGAACAGATTTTTACGGGGAATCCGATATTCCGATATGTGCACACGGTTTCTGGTGTACAGAGTATTCGATCACAGCTTACGGCCATTCCGGTTCAACAGTATTCGGACAGGCTGACCTCGAGTTTGACCGTGATACGGGCTTTGGAACTGCGGTTATGATAAACGAAACCGGAGAGAACTGTTTTATTGGTAAGGTATCGTTACTTGCCTTTGGTGCGCCTGATGAAAATAAATATGAAAAGAGCAGTGAAGTGAAAAAGATGGATGGATTCTATATCCATGCACGCTCAAACACAGTCGGAATGTTTAAGTATATTTCGTTTCTTTCTGCAGTGTCCGGCAGGGAAATCGGTGAGGCTCAGTCTGTCGGTGACGGAGTATACAGGTCAGAATTGGGACTGTCCGGAGAAAAACAGTATTCCGATGGCAGAACCGGTCTGCAGGTACAGTCTGCTGATATGATAAAGGATACTCTTTATATTCCGAAGCTTGTTTTGTTTTCGTTATATATATTGATGGCTTTTGCAGGAATTTTTCAGCTTCTTGTCAGAAGACTTATGAAAAAACACGGCAGATTTGCAGATTACAAGGGAAGCAAAGCAGTATTTTTCGGAATTCTGTCATGGATCGTATCAGTTTTGATGATGTTTACGGTATATTTGATATATTCGGTAAACATGGGTGGAGTGCCGTTTGCTGAAAGCGCAGTCATCGGAATTATCCAGATCGTATGCATGGCAGCCGGTGCGTGTTCAGCTGTTATATGTCTTGCAGAATTAATAAAACAAAAAACGAACCGCAGAAAATACGCCTTGTGTACCACCGGTTCAGTTATCATGCTCACGGCATCAGTATGCTTTGAACTGTATCGCTTCTGGGGCATATGATATTTTCAGATCGCTGATATTAAAACAGACGAATGCAGTGCTGATTATGGTATGGTTTAACATGAAATATATCTTTCCGATGCCGGAAAAACAGCTCCGGAAAAATTGAAGACTGTAATAAGAAATCCTGTAAAGAGCAGTAAACATGACCTGTGATGTCATTACTGTGTCAGTGAAAAAAATTAGCCTGCAAAAGTATATAATTTCTTTTGCAGGCTGTTTTGATGATATTAATCATACTTGTATTCATAAACAGTATAAAGCACTCGGGTACCGTTTGACTTTATCATGGTTGATTTTATCTTGTTGCCGAATTCATCATACTCATATTCATACGAATCATTCTGAATATTCTCAGCAAATTCTCCGTTTACGTATTTTTGAATAGTAGTGTTGTTTCCTTCGGCATCGTAATCATATATCGCTGTCATTTCTGTGCTGTTAAAGGCTGTTCCATTGATAACTACTTTTATCATCTGACCTTCGCTGTTATATTCCCTGACATATTCCTCATCGGGAACACCGTCCGCCTCATAGTCTTTGAAAGAATAGATTTCATTGCCGTTGCTGTCGTATTCAAGTATTGAAAAGACTTTTTCATTTCTGTATTCGGTTTCCTTTGTTTTTTTACCGTCAGAAAATTCAACTTCCCTGACTACTTTACCGAGTTTGTCTTTGCATGTTACATGGCTGCCCGATTCATCATATTCAGTTGTATATACCTGATCAGGGTCAAATTCACTTCGTTCCGGAAATTTATGCTTGACAAGGATCAGAACGCCGTTTTCATCATATTCATTTATCGTGATCTCACCATTTTCATTTTTGGTTTCTTTTATCATGTTTTTGTTACTGTCATATTCATATTCTGTTACATAAGAAAAATTTTGGGCATTTTGTGTTTCAAATTTTTTGATCGGATTTCCGTCTTCGTTATATATTTCTTCTGAATACAAAGCATCTTCTTCGCAGGTGTAAGTTGCCTTTCTGAGAAGTTTACCCTCTTTTAGTACTGCAGGCTTTGTTGCAGGTGCTGTTTCGGATTTTGAAGCAGCTGTGTTATCAGACTGTTCTGAAACACCTGATTCAGTGTTAGTGCCTGACTCTGATGATGAGCCTGTTTTTCCGCTGCAGGCTGTAAGCGAAAGTATCATGGATGATATACATAACAGTGTAATAATTTTTTTCATTTAGTTCTCCTTATCAGTCGAAATCATTTGTTTAGCAAGGTGTCGCTCCAACTAATCATTCCGAATTATATCATTTCAGTACGTATTTGTCAAGAAAAAACTTGCTGCTGCTTCGTAAATTCAAAAAAACGGTATTGTAAAATATCTTTTGAATCACATTACAAAAATTCTTTCGATTAATATTGATAAAATATAATGAATATAGTATAATATATAGAAATAACGAAATGTTTTGATATATAATGTACAGTTTGGAAAAATCCAAAGACCGGCACTAAACCGGTCATTGCAGGTTTGGCTGTTTGTTTTTGTGTCTTTTTGAGGATAACGACAAAGAGTGATACGGTCAACGATACCTTGACAGAAACCCTCGAAAATGCCCTTGATCTCGTTCCAGATTGCAGTCATCTTGTTGCGGAAATCCTCATTCGTTTTCCATAGATGCACAAAAGCCGCCACCAATGCGGCAATTACCGCAATGACAGCAACCACGGGTGCTGAGATGCCGCCGATTGCTGCACCGAATGACGTTAGTGTTGTTTTCGCACTTGCAAGCATCGTCGGGAGATTGGAAATTACCTGCATCAGCTTGCCGACACCGACCATAGTTTTACTGACCACGACCAGAAGCGGACCGAGTGCTGCCGCCACAAGTGCGACTTTTGCAATGGTCTCTTTAGTTGCAGGCGAAAGGGAATTGAACTTATCCACAAGTGCCTGAATATATGATACGATTTTTCGTATGGTCGGCATTAGAATTTCGCCGAATGCAATCGCTAATTCTTCAAGCTGAGATTTCAGAATGGTGAGCTGTCCGCCGAGATTGTCCTGCATCGTTTCCGCCATACTGAGCGAGGTACCGTCACAGGTGGTAATTGCACCGTTCAGCTTTTCGATATCCGCAGGAGCGGCGTTCATCAGTGCAAGGAAGCCAGAAATTGCATTTTTGCCTGCAAATGCCTGTACCGCAGATGCCGCTTCCGATTCGGATAGCTGTGAAAATGCCGCACGGCAGTCTGCAAGAATGTCATTGAGATTTCGCATTGAGCTGTCAGCGTTGGTGGTCTGAATCTCAACCTCACCAAGCTGTTCTCCGCAGAACTTGACCTCACCCGAAAGTGACGTCATAATGGTTCGCAGAGAAGTACCTGCCTGCGTGGATTTGATGCCCGCATTCGCCATCAGACCGATTGCCTGTGCAGTATCTTCAACCGAGAAGCCGAGTGCACCCGCAACAGGAGCCGCATACTTGAAGGTTTCACCCATCATCGACACATTGGTGTTCGCATTCGATGATGCCGCCGCCAAGATATCAGCAAAATGACCGCTGTCGGCTGCAGTAAGTCCGAAAGCGGTCAGAGCATCTGTTACGATATCCGAGGTGGTTGCCAAGTTCTCACCCGAAGCAGCGGCGAGATTCATGATACCTTCGATACCGCCCAGCATATCCTGCGTTTTCCAACCTGCCATCGCCATATAGTTCATGGCTTCAGCGGCTTCGGATGCGGAAAACTTTGTCTTTGCACCCATTTCACGAGCTTTGTCGCGGAGAGCATCAAGATCTTCACC
>JAZQPR010000229.1:0-22726 GCA_045628605.1 Oscillospiraceae bacterium | reverse complement strand
ATATCCTGTGTAGGTACAGCAACCGGACGTCCGTCTGAAGGCTTGAGGAGGTTGTTGGCAGCGAGCATAAGGAAACGTGCTTCTGCCTGTGCCTCTGCTGAAAGCGGAAGATGTACAGCCATCTGGTCTCCGTCGAAGTCGGCGTTGTACGCAGTACAAACCAGCGGATGAAGCTTTAGAGCACGTCCTTCAACAAGGATAGGTTCAAATGCCTGAATACCGAGTCTGTGAAGTGTAGGAGCACGGTTGAGGAGAACAGGATGATCCTTGATAACATTTTCAAGAGCATCCCAGACTTCTGTCTTAGCTCTGTCAACAAGCTTTCTTGCGCTCTTTATATTAGCAATTACCTTTGTATCAACAAGTCTCTTGAGTACGAAAGGTTTGAAAAGTTCAAGTGCCATTTCCTTAGGAAGACCGCACTGTTACATCTTAAGTTCAGGACCAACGACGATAACTGAACGTCCGGAGTAGTCAACACGCTTACCGAGAAGGTTCTGTCTGAAACGTCCCTGCTTACCTTTAAGCATGTCTGAAAGTGACTTGAGTGCTCTGTTGTTAGGACCTGTAACAGCTCTTCCGTGTCTTCCGTTGTCTATAAGTGCATCAACAGCTTCCTGAAGCATACGCTTTTCGTTTCTGATAATGATATCAGGAGCTTCAAGTGTAAGCATTCTTCTTAAACGGTTGTTTCTGTTGATAACACGTCTGTAAAGATCGTTAAGATCTGATGTAGCATATCTTCCGCCGTCAAGCATAACCATAGGTCTCAGATCAGGAGGAATTACAGGAATTACATCCATTACCATCCACTGTGGCTTGTTGCCTGAAAGTCTGAATGCTTCAATGATCTCAAGACGTTTTAAAAGCTTGATCTTTTTCTGACCCTGCTGGTCAATGCCTCTGAGTTCTTCCTTGAGTTCGTCTGCAAGCCAGATAAGGTTGTTTACCCAGTTATCCTTGTTTGCGATCTCATCAAATTCACCGTTTGCATTAGCTTCTGCAATTTTTTCGTTGAAGATCTCTTCGATATACTGTGAACCGGTCTTAACAGTAATTCTTAATTTTTTCTGTTCTTCTTCCATCTCTCTGTTATAACGCATAACTTTACGCTGGAAGACTGATCTTTTAACGATCTGACCATGTTCAAACTCTTCATTTTCACCGTTGTCATCAATAACATACAGTCTCTTGTTGAGGAAATCTGTTATCTCACTGTCAGAAATACCTGTAACTTTTGAGAACTCAGTCATGTGTTCTGTGATATACTGATCATATCTTTCAGGATCGTATTCCTCAAGAAGTTCCTTGATAGCTTCAGCACCCATGTCTGCATAAAAATCGTCGCCGTATTTTTCAATAGCATCGAGGTATTCTTTTTCAGAAAGAAGCTGTTTCTTAACGAGTTCTGTAGTGGTACCCGGATCAACAACTATATATTTTGTAAAGTAAAGAATTTCTTCGAGACGCTTCTGGGATACTTCAAGCACCTGTCCGATTCTTGAAGGAGTACCCTTGAAGTACCAGATATGTGAAACAGGAGCAGCAAGTTCAATGTGTCCCATTCTTTCACGTCTTACTTTTGCACGTGTTACTTCAACACCGCATCTGTCACAGACTTTACCTTTAAATCTGATTTTCTTAAATTTTCCGCAATGACATTCCCAGTCCTTTGTAGGTCCGAAAATCTTTTCGCAGAAAAGACCGTCACGTTCCGGCTTCTGGGTTCTGTAGTTGATTGTCTCTGGACGCTCAACAGCACCGTATGACCAGGCACGAATTTGTTCTGGTGAAGCAAGACCTATTTTAATTGATTTGAATTCGTTAAATTCCAAAGTATTATCCTCCCATACCAGAGGCAAGATGTAAAAAACTATGCGGTTTTTTTACTACTTAACTCTTAAACTCTAATCAAATTATATTCAAGCAATGCCTTTAATATACAGATCTTAATTTCCTTCAACCGGATCATTTACCGGCTGAGGAAAAATATCATGCATATTATTACTGCATATCATCTGATGAAAAATCATCAAATTTGAAATTCTCATCATCAAGATCTTCAAAATTTGGTTCAGCATCCTGATCATCCATTTCAAATTCAGACTCTTCTGTCTCTTCTTCAAAATAATCAGTATTTGTTATTCCTTCATCATCCGGAACTGCAGAATCAGCATCAGATGCTGCAGATACAGGAATCGGAATGATATCATCATCAAATGTCTGCTTAAGATCAATTTCATTTTCGTCTTCATCAAGAACTCTGACGTCAAGTCCGAGTGACTGGAGTTCCTTGATAAGAACCTTAAATGCTTCAGGGAAGCTCGGCTTCGGAACGTTCTGTCCCTTAACGATAGCTTCATATGTATTTACACGTCCTACGGTATCATCTGATTTAACTGTAAGGATTTCCTGAAGTGTATATGCAGCACCATAAGCTTCAAGTGCCCAAACTTCCATTTCACCGAAACGCTGTCCACCGAACTGAGCTTTACCGCCGAGAGGCTGCTGAGTTACGAGTGAATACGGTCCGACTGAACGTGCATGGAGCTTATCATCAACGAGGTGATGGAGCTTGAGGTAATACATGTAACCTACTGTAACCTTGTTATCAAACGGCTCACCTGTACGTCCGTCGTAAAGTGTGAATTTACCGTCTTCGTTAAAGTCAACACCGTTAAAGAGCTGATCAGGATTGTCAACTTCCTTGATCTTCTTGTCAGCTTCATTGAAGCATGCACGAATATCTTCTTCGTGTGCACCGTCAAATACAGGTGTCATGATCTTCCAGCCAAGTGCCTTACAAGCCATACCGAGATGAACTTCAAGAACCTGACCGATATTCATACGTGAAGGAACGCCCAACGGGTTAAGAACGATATCAAGCGGTGTTCCGTCCGGAAGGAACGGCATATCTTCCTGTGGGAGAATACGTGAAACAACACCCTTGTTTCCGTGACGGCCGGCCATCTTGTCTCCGACTGAGATCTTTCTCTTCTGAGCAATATAGCAGCGAACGAGCATATTTACGCCCGGGCTCAGTTCGTCACAGTTATCTCTTGTAAATATCTTGACGTCAACAATTACACCGGCTTCACCGTGTGGAACCTTAAGTGAATTGTCACGTACTTCTCTTGCCTTTTCACCGAAGATAGCTCTTAAGAGTCTTTCTTCAGCTGTAAGCTCAGTTTCACCCTTAGGTGTAACCTTTCCGACAAGGATATCACCTGCATGAACTTCAGCACCTATTCTGATAATACCGTTTTCATCCAGATCCTTGAGAGCATCCTCACCTACGTTAGGAATATCTCTTGTGATTTCCTCCGGTCCGAGCTTTGTATCTCTTGCTTCTATTTCATATTCTTCGATATGGATAGAAGTGTACATATCTTCACGAACAAGTCTTTCGTTAAGAAGAACGGCATCCTCGTAGTTGTAGCCTTCCCATGTCATGAATCCGATAAGGGCGTTTTTACCGAGTGAAATTTCACCGTTGCTTGTTGCAGGACCGTCAGCAAGAACCTGTCCTGCCTTTATCTTCTCGCCTACGCTTACGATAGGTCTCTGATTTATACATGTTCCCTGGTTGGAACGTTTGAATTTTATAAGTTTATATTTGTGATCAACAAAGTTGTCATCCTTAACAACAACCTCATCTGCACTTACTGAAACAACTTCACCGTCGCAGTCAGCAACTACGCAGACACCTGAGTCAACAGCTGCCTTGTATTCCATACCTGTTCCGACGATAGGATTTTCAGTCTTGAGAAGCGGAACTGCCTGTCTCTGCATGTTTGATCCCATGAGGGCACGGTTCGCGTCATCATTTTCAAGGAACGGGATCATTGCAGTCGCAACAGATACAACCATCTTTGGTGATACATCCATGTAGTCAACCATATCACGGTCACATTCAATGATCTTGTCTCTCTCACGTGCATTTACCTTTGCTCTTGCAAATTTTCTGTCTTCTGTAAGAGGTTCGTTCGCCTGAGCAACTATATAGTTATCTTCTACATCTGCTGTCATGTAAACAGGAGTCTGTGTAACTGTTCCTGTTGCCTTGTCTACCTTAAGATAAGGAGCTTCGATAAAGCCGTATTCGTTAATGCGGGCAAATGTTGCAAGATATGAGATAAGTCCGATGTTAGGACCTTCAGGAGTTTCGATAGGACACATTCTTCCGTAGTGGCTGTAGTGAACATCTCGAACTTCGAATCCGGCTCTGTCTCTTGAAAGACCACCGGGACCGAGGGCTGAAAGACGTCTCTTGTGTGTAAGTTCAGCCAGCGGGTTTGTCTGATCCATGAACTGTGAAAGTGGAGATGAACCAAAGAATTCTTTGATTGCAGCTGTGATAGGACGAATATTTACAAGTGACTGAGGAGTGATCGTGTCAGCATCCTGTGTCTGAGTATTCATTCTTTCACGGATAACTCTTTCCATACGTGAGAAACCGATTCTGAACTGGTTCTGAAGAAGTTCGCCTACTGAACGGATTCTTCTGTTTCCGAGGTGGTCGATATCATCAACGTTGCCTATGCCGTAGCAGAGGTTAAGGAAGTAGCTGATCGTTGCATAAATATCATCAAGGATGATATGCTTAGGAATAAGTTCATCTTTTCTCTTTCTGAGACTTTCTTCGATTTCTTCTTCACCGTTTGCGGTTTCAAGAATATCTTTGAGAACTGTGAAATAAACTTTTTCGTTTATTTCAAATTCATCCTTGAGTCTCTGAGGATCTATATTAACATACGGAGCGATGTCGACCATTCCGTTACCGATGATCTTTACCTGCTCTGTAGTAAATGAGTATTTCTTTTCGTTTTCAGGAGTTGTGATCTCTCTTCTTACTTCAACGTTTACAAATACTTCCTGAACGCCGGCCTGTTCGATTTCAAGTGCCTTGTCATACTTGATGAGTTCGCCTTCATTTGCAAGAAGCTCACCTGTAAGTGAATTGATAACCGGCTTTGCAAGTACATGACCTGCAAGTCTTGATGCGATGCCAAGCTTTTTGTTGTATTTATAACGACCGAATCTGCAGAGATCATATCTCTTTGCATCAAAGAAAAGATTGTTGAGGTGTGAAAGAGCACTCTCAACTGTCGGAGGTTCGCCCGGACGAAGCTTTTTGTAAACATCGATAAGAGCATCAGAGTTGTTCTTTGTACCGTCTTTCTGCTCTATTGTTTTTGCAAGTCTTTCATCCTTGCCGAATTTTTCTTCTATTTCTTCATCAGTACCGATTCCGAGAGCTCTGATAAAAGTTGTAAGCGGAATCTTTCTGTTTTTATCTATACGAACATATGCGATGTCCTTTTCGTCCATTTCGTATTCAAGCCATGCACCACGGTTTGGAATTACTGTGGACTTAAAGATATCCTTACCTGATTTGTCCTTTTCGGAAGCATAATAAACACCAGGGGATCTGACAAGCTGTGATACGATAACACGCTCTGCACCGTTAATAACGAATGTACCGCTGTCAGTCATCAGAGGGAAATCTCCCATGAAGATTTCACTTTCTTTTACGTCACCGGTCTCCTTATTCCACAGAGTTGCCGTAACTCTCAACGGAGCTGCATATGTAACATCACGCTCTTTACATTCTGCGATAGAATATTTCGGAGTGTCATCGATCTTGTAATCAGTAAAGTTAAGAACTAAATTACCGTTGTAGTCAGTTATAGCTGCTACATCACGAAAAACCTCTTTCAGTCCCTCCTCTTTGAACCATTTGTAGGAATTTTTCTGCACTTCAATAAGATTTGGCATTTCTAAAGCCTCGTTAATTTTACCGAAGCTCATTCTTACATTTTTTCCGAGCTGCGTAGGCTTGACATTCACCATAGGTGTTAGGTCCTCCTTTTTCTTGATGACCTGCCGGACTTACTTGTAGAACATGGCAGGAATAATACTGAAATAAATGCTGAAAGCACATTCTGGCCTTGTCTTTCACAATAAAAAAAGCCAAAACAGCCATTTTGATACATTATAATATTATACTACTCATCATGCAAGATGTCAATGGTTATTTCAAATTAGGGACGTAAAAAAAAAGCCTGTTTTGCCGTCATTATTCGTCATTTTTTCAAACAAAAAAAACATACAGAAGCATTTACTGCCTCTGTATGTTTTTTTCTTATTAATATATTAATTTAAGGAGAAAAGATAACACTCAAAATTAAGTACTCATCTTCGGTGACGAGCATTATCCGTTCCTCTGCCGATTTCAAATTTCTTTCTATATGTATTTTATCACAAATCACAATTAACAGTCAACTGTTAAAAAAAATATGTAAATTATTTGCATTAACAAGTAAAAAAATTTCTTCTTAATTTCTTCTTAATTTCTTCTCATTTACATATATTAACACTTTAGAATATAAATTCAGTTATATATTTCCAAAACAGCTTGCATTCGTTTCCATTATATGATATAATCTCATTTGGAATATCCAATTTTTACATTTTAGAAAGGAACAAATTAGATGTATTCAAAAATCAATACTCTCGGTCTTTTCGGACTGAACGCTTTTCGCGTGGATGTCGAAACTGATATAAGCATGGGGCAGCCCGCCTTTGATGTAGTGGGGCTTCCGGATCTGGTCGTAAGGGAGAGCCGTGAAAGGATCAAATCTGCAATGCGCTCTGCAGGTATCAAATTTCCAAACGCAAAAGTTATGGTAAACCTTGCTCCGGCTGATACAAAGAAAAGCGGATCAGTCCACGATCTTGCAATTTTTATGGGAATAATGAAAGCAATGGAGATCATATCCGCTGACACTGAAGATTCATGCTTTATAGGAGAGGTCTCTCTCAACGGGTGCGTACGTCCTGTAAACGGCGTACTTCCAATGACACTGGTTGCAAAAAAGAACGGACTTAAAAATATTTTTGTCCCGTTTGACAATTCTTTTGAGGCTTCAGTGGTTGACGGAATACATGTTTATGGTGTAAAATCTATTATGGATGTCATTTTGCATTTCACATCGGAAAATAAACTTACACAGGCGCCGAAATATATCCCGAAGCCTGCGCAGTTCGATGATGTACTCAATTTCTCAGATATCAAGGGGCAGCATTCTGCAAAACGTGCTCTGGAAATTGCAGCTGCAGGCGGTCACAACGCACTTCTGATAGGAAGTCCGGGAAGCGGAAAAAGCATGCTTTCAAAAAGACTGCCGGGGATTCTTCCGATGATGACATTTGACGAATCAATTGAAACCACAAACATTCATTCCATTTCCGGACTTCTGGAAAAGGATACACCGCTTATCACAGTCCGTCCGTTCCGTTCTCCTCATCACACCATCTCATCAGCTGGACTTGCAGGAGGAGGGACCGTTCCGCATCCGGGAGAAATATCACTAGCCCACAACGGTCTTCTGTTTCTCGATGAGCTTGCGGAATTTGACAGACGAACACTTGAAATATTAAGACAGCCGCTTGAGGATCAGAAGGTTACCATATCACGTTCATCGGGAACTGTCACATATCCGTCATCGATCATGCTGATAGCAGCCATGAACCCGTGTCCGTGCGGATTTTTCGGACATCCGAAGAAAAAATGCATCTGCACGCAAAAGCAGGTCGCACAGTATCTTTCAAAGATCTCCGGACCGCTTCTCGACAGACTCGATCTTCACATAGAGGTAGCACCGGTCGAATTTGAAAATCTTTCTTCAAAAACAAAGGAGGAAAGCTCCGCACAGATCAGGGAACGTGTTCAGAAAGCCCGTGAGATCCAGCTTGAAAGATTTAAAGGAACCGGTATCACGTGCAACGCAAGGATCACATCCTCTGCTCTTCAGAAATTCTGTCAGCTCGACAATGAGGCATCTGCATTTCTTGGAAACGTATTTGAAAAAATGGGGCTTTCTGCACGAGCATATGACCGCATTCTGAAAGTGGCGAGAACGATCGCTGATCTTGACGGAGAGAAAACGATCAGTAAAAAACATATTTCACAGGCTGTACAGTACAGGTCACTCGACAGAAAATACTGGAACCATACTGATGACTGTTAAAATACATAATCAATATTTATGAGAGGAAATAAAACCAATGAAATCTATCCTGGAAGATGTTTCAGACTACTTTAAAAAGCTGGACAAGCTTCTGCTGCTGACAGTAGTTCTCTGTTCAGTCACGGGAGTTGTTCTTCTTAACGCTCTTTCCAACCACGGAGCAGTAACAAAGGCTACATACATCACTCAGCTTGGTTCAATGATCGCAGGGATCATAATCAGTCTCCTGATATCACTGATTGACTATAAAAAAATAGCAAAGCTGTGGTTTTTATATGTACCTGCCGCACTTATCCCCGTAGCACTGACGTTTACTTCACTCGGAATCGGTGTTGAGGGAACGGACGACGTTGCCTGGCTCAAACTCGGACCGGTGACGTTTCAGCCTTCTGAAGTTCTGAAAATAGCCTTTCTTCTGTCGTTTTCATATCATCTTTATAAAGTAAAGGACAATCTGAACAACTTTTTAAATGTTGTTCTGCTTTGTATTCACGGCGCAGTCCCAATCTTAATAGTAATGAAACAGGGTGACCACGGAACGGCTCTTGTATTTATAGTAATGTTCCTTGTCATGCTTTTTTCAGCAGGAATTTCGATAGGATACATTCTGATCGCACTTATGGCGATCCCTCCGATGATATATCTCGGATGGACATATCTTCTCGGAGATGTTCAGAAGGACAGAATTATGATCCTGTTTAATCCGGGTTCCGATCCGGAGGGTATCGAATATCAGCAGGATATCGGACTCAGTGCCCTCGCTGCCGGCGGAAAACTCGGACAGGGGCTTGACAGCAAGGATTTTGCTGACGTTCCTGAAATTTACAACGACTTTATTTTCTCTTATGCAGGATATGTTTTCGGATTTGCAGGATGCATAGCAATTGTTGCTGTGGCTGCATTTATCTGTATAAAGCTCATAGCTGACAGCCGACGCGCAAGAGAAGAACTCGGAAAAAACATTTGCATCGGTGCTTTTGCAATGATCTTTACACACTATGTCATGAACATAGGAATGGTTTTAAAAGTAATGCCTGTTATCGGAATCCCGTTTCCTTTCATGTCAGCAGGCGGAACTGCTCTGATAAGTATGTACATTATTATAGGCATAGTATTGAGCACGAGCGTTCACAGTGAACGAAAGTACAGAATGTTCGAGCTTGAAAAGGAATACTGATCATCTTCACCCGTGACGGTCTCACGGGTGATTTTTTGTATGCACATATTTTACAAAAACGTTCATCTTTTTTAACCCTTTATTCAAACTACTTACTAAGTTACTGAAAATGAGCATTTTTCGGGAAATATTCCTTGATTTTTACTTTTTAAAATGACATAATTAAAGAGTAATTTATTAAAACAAACACAATCCATTATTGAAGTGAGGTCATCAAAATATGTCACATCAGCTTTGTATAGTTCTGGATTTCGGCGGACAGTACAACCAGCTTATCGCAAGACGTGTCCGTGAATGCGGTGTTTACTGTGAAGTTCTCAGCTACCAGACACCTATTGAAAAAATCAAGGAGCTCTCCCCTGTCGGAATTATCTTTACAGGCGGACCAAACAGTGTTTATGACGAATCGTCACCGCACATCTCAAAGGAAATATTTGAACTCGGCATTCCGATACTCGGTATCTGCTACGGATGCCAGCTCATGGCATATACTCTCGGCGGAACAGTATCTACATGCATCAATTCCGAATACGGAAAAACTGAAGTTACAATGCAGAACAACAGCGCATTGTTCACAGACATTCCTGAAAAGAACATCGTATGGATGAGCCATACAGACTACATCAGCAAGGTGCCGGAAGGATTTGAAATAAACGCATTTTCAAAGGACTGTCCGTGTGCATCAATGTCAAAGCCTTCAGAAAAGCTCTATGCCGTACAGTTCCATCCTGAAGTTACACACAGCGAATACGGAAAGAAAATGCTTTCAAACTTCCTTTTCAACGTCTGTGAAGCAAAAGGCGACTGGGTAATGGATGATTTTATAGAGACAACTGTACAGAGACTCCGTGAAGAGATCGGCGACAAGAAAGTCATTCTCGGTCTTTCAGGCGGTGTTGACTCATCAGTTGCAGCAGGTCTTCTCAGTAAGGCTGTCGGAAAACAGCTTACATGCGTTTTCGTTGACCAGGGTCTCATGAGAAAGGACGAAGGAGACTTCGTTGAAGAAACATTTACACGTCTTTTCGATATGAACTTTATCAGGATCAACTGTCAGAAGCAGTTTCTGGAAAAATTAAAAGGCATCACAGATCCTGAAGAAAAGAGAAAGACCATCGGAACAGAATTCTACAAGGTATTCTGGGACAGGATCCGTGAAGAATCAGAAGGCGGCTTTTTCGCACAGGGCACAATTTATCCTGACCGCATCGAAAGCGGAAAGGGCAACGCAAGCGGAAAAGGCAGCACTGCAACAATAAAAACTCACCACAACATGGTAAAGATGCCTGATGATATCAAATTTGACGGCACTATAGAGCCATTGAAGGATCTCTTCAAGGATGAAGTAAGAAAAGTCGGCGAAAAGCTCGGCATTCCGAAAGAACTCGTATGGCGTCAGCCATTCCCTGGTCCGGGTCTCGGCGTAAGAATCATGGGTGAAATAACTGAAGAAAAGATCAAAGTCCTCCAGGAAGCAGACGCTGTTTTCAGAGACGAGATCAAAAAAAGCGGTATTGAATCAGAACTTACACAGTTCTTTGCAGTTCTCCCTGATGTAAGAACAGTAGGTGTTATGGGCGACCACAGAACCTACGACCACCTCATCGCTATCAGAGCCGTTACAACAGACGACTTCATGACAGCAGACTGGGCACGCATTCCTTATGATGTTCTCGCAAGAGTTTCAAACAGACTTACAAATGAAGTTGAACATGTAAACAGAGTTGTATATGATATCACTTCAAAGCCTCCGGGAACTGTTGAGTGGGAATAAGTATCAGCCAAATTTGAGGTAATAAAACCATTTTCTTAACTTAAACATAAAAAAGCCTGTCGATTAACGTAAATGCGTTAGTTGGCAGGCTTTTCTGCATTTTTGTTCTGTTTTTTATAAATTTCCGGTGCAGTTTCTCATCTTTATTTTAGGGTGCATTTTTGGATAATATTATATATAAATGCACCCTAAAAAGTCAAATAAATAATGAAATAACATATTCAAGGGTATTTGTCATCAATTCTGTGTTATCTTTTTTTGAAACATATAAATATAATTTTTTATCGCTTTAAACCGCTCAAATTAACAGAAAAATCCCTGCCGATCACACCACCGGCAGGGAATTATATTTTGCAGTATCCACTTCAAAGCTCTGCTTTTAACAAGCAGAGGCGATTCGCAGAATCGCTGATCAAACAGTCGGAGATTGTACTCCGACTGAACGGGAAGATAGAACCCGCCGACTACAGAGGCGGGAGATATCCTCTGTGTTGTTATAATCATGACTTACAATAAATTGATGCGTTTATTCCGGCGTTACTGTAGCATCTTCAGCTGGCTGATCAGAAATATCTGTCATCACAGATCCCTCATCATCTGTACAGTTCCAGAATTCATCAGCTTTGATATATTCGCGCTCAACAAGCAGCTTTATAAAATTCTGAAGCTGTTCATTGTCACGCCACTGAACTTTTCCGTCTTTGATACAGCAGAAATACAGCTGTTTCAGATTTCCGTCCCCGTCGTTATAATATAATGAAAATGAATAATCGCTGTACACAGTTCCTTCGTAATCTAAAGATGTCCATTCTGATTTGCTGTACTCGTCAATATTTTTCGATATATCAGCCAGGTACTGTCTGATTTCTTCGTCTTCAGTAAATGATTCTTTCTTTCCTTCGCTGATTATATACTGCAGAACATCTTCCTCTGTCGCTGAGGCAAAAATTGCATAAGGAGCAGAATAACAGCCGCCGTCCTCAGTTATCAGATTCCAGATATAGCCTTCATCTTCATTTATGCCTTCTTCTATTTCAAGTACCGGTGCATATATAAGCTTCTTTTCCGGTCTCAGAACTTTAAGAATATTTACCAGATCCTCTGTGGTGTCATACGACCTTACTTCGCAGTAATGCTCCTCATCAAGCATGCAGTATGCGACCGGATCATACTTGTCGCCGCACTTAAACTTACTGAAAACATAGCTGTTGTACTGTACGCCGTCATGCTCCTGTCCAAGTCGTTTCTCTATGTACTGCTCCATGTCTGCCCCGCTGTATTCAGGATCTGTAAAATAATATCTTATCTGATATCTTTTGCCTTCGAAAGTAACGTTATAATATATTCCTGAATCCTCATTTTCATAATACGGCAGGAGTACGACCGGTGAATCTATATCACAAAGCTCTATTTTTTCATCCGAATTTTTATATTCAGAATAATGATAAACATACCCGTCCCTATTGAAGCGCATGAACATATCTTCAAGGCTGTCGCGGTATCCTGAATAATAATCATCAGGATCATAATTTTTAAGCAGATAAATAAGGTCATCCATACTTTGGACATCAACTGTCTGTGTTACAGGTGAAACCGGTACGGCAGGTTCGGATTTGAAATTTTCAGATTCTTCAAGAAGACTGCATTTTAAAAGACAGAAATCAATAATACTTACTTTTCCGTCATCGTTCATATCTGCAGCCTTTATTTCAGAAATATCATCATCAGAAGAACCGATGAGCCATTTCTGGAACATAATAAAATCTGCTGAATTCAGAACGCCGTCAGAATTAACATCACCGTATAAAATTTCTTCAGAACCGGTTTCAGCGTTATCAGCTGTTTCAATATTCTCAGCACTGACTGAACATATTCCTGCCGAAGCAAGACAAACCGATATACATAATGTCAACAAAGCTTTAATATTTCTTTTCATAAAAATCCATCCTCTCTTATTATTTTATTCCAGACTAATTTTTTCGGGAGAAAATTCATTTAAAAATTTTATCATCTCATCATGGGAGGCATTTGTTCTGACAATGTAATAATGATCATCGTCAATAAATGAATACGCACATTCCTTTCCATTGATATTTCCGACCGTGACACCGTTGTCAGTCGTATCTGTCCCGCTCAGATCAATACCAAGTCTTTTTCTGAAATATTCGGTCTGGTCTGACACCTGATCAAAAACAGCCCTGTCAGTATAATGAAATTCGACCTGAAAACATAATGAATCATACAGTGCCGAACATAATATTCCGATATCTTCGTAATCAGCATGCGGCATAGCCCAGATATCCCATATTTCATCAGGAGAAATGCTGTTTTCTGAAAAGTCCGGAACTAAAATATATCCGTCTGATCTGATCCTTTCAAACATCTCAGCATATGAACTGCGGTAAATATCCGAATAGTAATTAAGGTCATAGCTGCTGACAGTACTCTTCAGATCTTTAAAATTATAAAACGTAATTGGCGGTGCCTGCACATCTGCAGGCGAAATCGGATCATCACTTCCGGTTTCAGTTGTTACCTCTGCATTAACATTTGGTTTTGATACCGGTGATTCTGTTTCCTTTCCCTGAATAATTTCAGAAGGCTCAGTTTCCTGCGGCTTTGTAACAGGAGCACACGTTGTCACATACGGCTCTGTATGCTGAGGAATATTTTCAGAAACCGCTCCTGAAGCAGCAGAAACAGAACTTTCCGGCTTTCCGGTCTCCCTGCTGCTCTCTTTTGTAATTAAAGCATCAGATACATGCTCTGAAATTTTCCCTGCACTTCCTGATGTTTCCTTTACTGACTCAGTCACAGTGGTAACTGCAGTATCTGAAACCTGAGTGTAATTGTTATTTATCTCCGGACCAACAGGTACATTTTTTATCCCGGAAAATATATTCGAAGCAGCTATCAGTGCGACCGATGCTGCAACAGCCGCAGCAGGGGCAATATAAACAACAGGAGATCTTGGGAACTTCATGGTTTCAGGGTCAAAAAATTCCGCCTCACTAATGTATTTGTCATCTATTTTATCTATCGCATTTTTCAGTTGTTCTGTTTTCATCCCTCAAAACCTCTTTCCTTCAGAAATTTTTTCAGGCTTTTCCTCAGTCTCGCGAGGATCGTTTTGATATTTTCTTCTTTCAATGAGCACTGCTCGGCGATCTGAGCCTGTGAATCGAGATACCAGTACCTTCGGATAAAAATATATCTCTTTGACTTGTCAAGACTCTCCATAAAATCATTAAGTGCACTTACAAGCGCCGCTTCATCTGATTTTTCTTCAGTTTCGTCTTTTCCGTCAATACATTCTTCAAGTTCTTCAAAAGGAACATTGCCGGCCGGTTTTCTCTTTTCACCTGTAAGATATCTCAGACGGTTCATACAGTGATTTTTTAAAATACGGAACAAAAAAGCATTCAGAAATTCCGGTCTTTCCGTCGGCATGCGATTCCAGGCTGTAAGATATGTATCGTTCAGACATTCCTCAGAATCAGAAATATCATTCAAAATATTTTTTGCAATGACAAGACATCTGCTCCTGTACTTTTTATCAGTCTCCGTAATAGCATTTTCCGAACGTTCCCAGTAAAGATCTATTATTTCTTTATCCTCCAGAGCGATCCACCTCCTTTGAATTATTTCCCGTTCAATAATATTGTGTAAACTAAATTTCAAAGGTAACACTTTCATATTTAACTTTGGAAAAATTCACAAATCCCGATACATAAAGATATGAATTATTGCTAATTTATTTTATTAATATAGGTTTATTGTACTGTGCTCAAACTTCGCAGCTGAAAACTGCATGTACATCTTAAAAATTCAATAGACAGAGAAAAAAATATAGTATATAGTCTCCGAAAATGTTTTAATAATATTACAATTTATCACTAAAAAAAATGTTGATAACTATTTCTGTTTCGTGTATAATAATAACAATAAACATGAGAATATGAGAAAGGAAAAATATGAACGACTTACTGCAGGAATCAAACAAAACTGAACTAAAATCAGAACTTAATGATAAACTTGAAAAAGAGATTGTCGCTTTTCTTAATTACAGAGAAGGCGGTGATTTTTACATCGGAGTTGATGATAACGGAAATGCTGTTTCTCTTGAAAACATTGACAGTATCCAGCTTGCAGCGGCTGACAGAATAAAAAAGAACATTCAGCCGGCAACTCTTGGATTATTCGACATAGTAAAAGAAAAATATCAGGGAAAAGATATTATTCACATTATAATATCAAGCGGACCTGAAAAACCTTACTACATCAAACGTCAGGGAATGTCTGAAACAGGCTGTTTTATACGAATCGGCACATCTTCCCAGCCAATGAATCAGGCTATGATAGACGACCTGTACGCAAGAAGGACGCATAATTCTCTCAGCAAAATCGTATCTCCAAGAAAGAATCTTTCTTTTGAACAGCTTATGATATACTATAATGCCAGAGGTCTGACTCTGAATGATAAATTCGCAGAAAACCTTGACCTGCTTACCGAAGACGGAAAATATAATTATGCAGCATATCTTCTTGCTGACAGCAACGGAACATCAATAAAGGTTGCAAAATATGCCGGTACTGACAAGGTTGATCTTATAGAAAATGAAGAATACGGATACTGTTCACTGATAAAAGCAACCAAAAGCGTACTTGATAAACTGGATATCGAAAACAGAACTCTCACTAAAATCACAAGCAAGGAACGAATTGAAAAGAAGCTTGTTGATCCGATTGCTCTTCGTGAAGCAGTAATTAATGCAATAGTTCATAATGACTATTCAAGAGAAGTACCGCCTGTTTTTGAAATATTTTCAGACCGTATACAGATAACATCATACGGTGGGCTGCCTGTTGGATTATCTGAAGAAGACTTCTTTGACTGCAGATCAATGTCCAGAAACAGAGAACTTATGCGTATTTTTAAGGATATTGACTTAGTTGAACAGCTTGGTTCAGGTATGGGCAGAATTCTCAGAGCATATGATAAATCTGCGTTTAAAATTACTGAGCATTTCCTTATAGTTACATTTAAATTCAGCGATAATACAGACTTGCTGCTTAACACCCAAGATAACACCCAAGATAACACCCAAGATAACGCCCAAGATACATTGAACAATCTTGAAGATAATATTATTAAATATTGTATTTGTCCAAGAAGCAAAAAAGAAATCGCTGATAAATTTGGATATAAGAATGTTAAGAGCTTTGCAATTAACCATTTACAGCCTCTTATCGAAAAAAATATTATTATGATGACTATTCCTGATAAGCCTACAAGCAGAAACCAGAAATATGTAACAGTTAAAAAATAATCCAAAGCAGTATTTCCTTGTCTGGCTGGTTTTGTAAGTTTACATCTCAACGCCTTCAATAACACATTCGTGTTTCTTATTCTTCTTATCATAGTTCACCGCAACAAGAAGAACCTCATTCCCATAGCCCTTAAGACAGCCGTTATATCTTTTTTCTTTGATCTGTCTCAGTGCTGTATCTGCACTCTGATCCCATTTAAGTTCTATTATCATTGCCGGTTTACTTCCGGAATCAGCTCTCGGAATGAATGCCACATCCGCAAAGCCTTTTCCTGACGGAAGTTCTCTTATAATATTGTAATAAGCCGGAGCAGTAAAATATGCCATTGTAATTGCACAGCTGAGAGAGTTTTCATCATTGTACTGTAATATTGATGTGTTGGTCTCATGTGCCTCCATTCCGTTTTTATTGCATCTGATATAAGTATATCATTTTCTATTCTTATTAGCAAATGACATCCTCCCCCGCTTATAGAAGCGGGGGCTTCCTGTAGTTAGACTATCTGTGTATAAGATTTTAGCGGTACCGTAAACCAAGACAAAATATGCTTCACATCTTAATGAACATTATTACAGCAACGACGCTGGAAATATTGATAAAAAACAAATTTTCTTTTTAAGTAAGCTGTGTAAAAAATCAAATGGAGCTTTTGTATTCTTTACGATTGATTATGAAATAGTGTTCGAGAAAAGAAAATCCTCAGCACATCATTTCCATATTCTATTGAAAAATATTCACTATAATAGTATAATTATAGTAAAAAATATCACTCAAAGGATGTGAAACGTAATGATCAAAACTTTTATTGATATGTTGCAGGAATCAATACCGTATGCTATTGCCGCAATTACATTTTTTTTACTTATCGCAATGTGGATTCGTTCGTTGATCAAAATGACGATTCAGTGTATTTTTGCAAAATCATTTTACACGAGAGTTAAAATGATCAATTTTTTCGGATTTGAGTTTGAAAACAAAGACGGAAAACTTGTCTTTTTAAAAAAAGGATCTGCTCCTATAGTTCAGGCAAATCTCGTATATGATTTTAAAAAATTTCCAAATGTCAGCAATGAGAAACTAAACAAAGCCGATTCAACATTTACAGTTTTCAGCCCTGCCGTTACATTTGTGATATGCTGGATACTCAGCATACTGCTCATAGTTTTTAGTAAAAATATGCCTTCATATCTGTTTATAGTTATGATATCGCTTGGATGTGGTCTTGCATTCCAAAGTACAGTATCCGTTTTTCTTTCCCTTTATTCGGTTTATAAAGTCAAAACATCACTTGCAGGTTATATACGTCAGACCGTGAACAAAATACGCAGTGGTCAGCCGTATGAAACACTTGGGCTTCTTCCGGTTGAAAATCTTCCTTATAATAATATCATGGACTCGGAAAAAATACTTTATTACTCTTTATATATGGGATATCTTGATGTAATTAATGCTGATGAAGAGCTTGTTCGAACAGCAGGAAAACTTGGCGTGCTGCTTGACGGAAATGAATTCCATACACCGTATATCGGAGCAGCATACGCTCTTGTCTACTACTACAGTTTCAGAAATATTAATCCTGAACTGGCAGATCATTATTACAGTGTAGTGAAAGAATATATAGAAAAGGACACTGACTCAAACGGATTCAGGGTCCGTGCCCATTATGAGCTGACTGTACACAATGACAGGAATTTTGCATATCAGCTTGCAGAAAAAGCACAGGCTAATATAAACAACTTTTCATTAGGCTCAGAAAGAGCATATGAAGAGGAATGTATTCAAAAATTATTTATGCGTCTTTCGGAATAAGTATATTGACATATCAAATCAAAAATGATAACTAAAAGTGTAATGAAATTGTTTTTTTGAAGGAAACAGCATGGAAACAAGAGTTGCTGTAATAAGCATTATCGTTGAAGACACAGAAGCAATTGAGAAAATGAATTCTCTGCTGCATGATTACGGACAGTACATCATTGGCAGACTCGGCATCCCGTATCGTGAAAAAGGAATCAGCATTATCTCTGTTGCCCTTGATGCTCCGGCTGATGCAATCAACGCCCTGACAGGAGCTATAGGAAGAATCAAAGGAATATCAGCAAAAGCAGCTTCAAAGCTCTGTGTTGTTATATTAATCATAATGTTTTTTTAAATTCATAAACTGTGATATCAGTAATATTATTACAGTTATAACGAATCCGGTACAGGCTGTTGATATTTCAAACTTAAACTTCGCAAAATTCACACTTGAAACAACAAAAAGTGCAATAATAATACTGAGTACAGAAATCTCAATTACTGAAAACAGATGAGCCGTTCTTCCATAGCAAAGATAATAGTTATCAAATGAAACAGACTCTGTTTTCAAATCTTCACGTCTTTTATGATTCATCTTATTAATCATTAACCCTATAATTATGCCGGCAGCGACATTTATTCCAAAACATACGGCAATCATTCTGGAATTATAGTATATCGCCATATCATTATCATACGAATATGACCGATAATTATTTGCCGGATAGTCTTTGAACAAAGATTTCATATTTGCGGCTTCATCTGAACTGTCACCTTTAAAGATTAAAATATTAGGACGGTATATATAATCATCAAGCATATCATGTTGTTTTTTATATTCTGTCTGAGATTTAATAAAATCGTTATATGTATCATATCTGTAATGATACATATAACTATCATCTTCAGTGTCATCTTCATTATACGATACTATAAACCAATCAACAGCATGTATTCCGACAACTGTATATATTTTTTCATTAAACACAATCTCATCATTTACTTCAACACCTTTATAATACTTATCAATTAAATTTTTCGACAATACTATTTCATTTGAATTATCATTTGGATATCTTCCGTCAATAAGGTACCTCACAGTGAAATATGAATCGATCTGCTCCATATAGTTATCCAAAACAAACTTTGGAAACGATACTGTTACAGGATCATCCAAAGGATTTCCGTTTTGAAGCTTGTCATATAACGTATCTATAAAAATATAGTTCTCAATATAAAGTTCATCGAAACCATATTTTTCATATATTTCAGGAATATCATTATATACGATCATACTCCTGTTTTTCTCATTTGGTATTTCAATAGAATGTACTTTAGCATATTTCATACTTAATTCATCAACTACACAATCTACAGAATAAACAAGAACAGATCCGTTTTTTTCGGCAATCTCTCCGTCATTATAAAATTTCAGAAATGCAATGTGATTAACACATAAAAATACTAATCCATATAATAATAATACAAGTATTGTACATATCATAGCCGGCTTTTTTATATATCTTAAAAAAATCTTTTTATAAGGATATTTACAATTCACCTCATCCAAAGTGTTTGAACTGATATTATTTTTATCAGTATAATCAACAGAAATATTATTATTCTCTATTGTTATGTAATGACAGTCTTTTATTATCATACGCGGATCATGAGATACTATTACAATTACTCTGTCATTTTGTAATTCCGAAATCATTTCTTTTAAAATATCAACTGATTCATCATCAAGATTATTGGTTGGTTCATCCAAAAAAACAAACGATGTTTCTTTTATTAAACAAGCAATTATATTAAGCTTTATAAGTTCACCGCCACTAACCTTTTGTATGTTTGTCTTAAGTTTAAGATAGTCAAGTTTAAATCGATTTAACAGTTTATCCCTGAGTTTTATATCAGCTGAAGTATTTAATCTCGATAAATAATCACATACTCTTATATCGTATTTTTCCGGATCCTGCTCTGCATATGCGAAATAATTACAATTTTCATTCTCAAATTTTTTTGTAAAAACAATATTTTTTAATACTGTAGATTTTCCTGATCCATTATGCCCACGCACCAGATAACATCCGTTTTTTTCTATATCAATCGTCTGATTTGTATAATCTACAGCATTATTTTTTACATTTACATTAATTATCATAAATACCTCCAAAGGTGTAGATTTTTTCAACAAACCGTTTCATTATGCAGTGTGTCATCAACACAACAGGTATCCCTGATGCAACACAAATACAAGATAATGCATTATATAACAGTTTTATTTCCGAATCAAAAATACCGGGCACAAAACAAACTAAAGCACAGGATAATGTTACAATAAGTTTGATCATTAACATTCCGCGCCTTGATATAAATGTTTTTAATAATGATTCATAGTCAATTCCCATATTTCTGAAAACAGAAACATGCTTTCTGTAATGTTTCATCATTACAGAATTATATACAAAGTACAGAAAAATACTGCTGCTTAGTAACACAGCCAGAAGCTTTGTGCCGTTTAAAACATTCTCAATTAATTTTATGTCTTTTTGGATCTTTACTGTCAAATTATTTTTTATATAATAATTACCTTCCAGTTTACTCAACTGATCTTTATTAATATTAACAACATAGTATAAGACAGGCTGATTTGCTGAATCACCACCAATTACAGTGTCAGCGATATCCATATACTTTTCTATGTTGATTTTTTCCTTTGTTTCACTTCCGTCTGTCTCTGAAATTTCCATTATTCCATCAAACAATGAAATACCTGCCGGAATAACTCTTGTAACTGTCTCCTGATTTCTTTCAGAAATATATTCATTCATAATATTGTGTTTTTGATTTGAAGATAAATCTGTTATCATTACGGGATATACTTCTTCTCCAAGATTTTCATCAAAAAACATATTTAAAGTTCCACCGCATGATAAAGATTCTTCCAGATGCTTTTGATATTTTTTAAAATAATCAATATTCATATCACCTGTATAGTCAATATAAGCCGCCAGTGGGATATAACCATTATTAAGCATTGATTCCGTACCCGAATAAAACATTGATGCTATATTGGTTTGATTTTCTTCAAGCTGAACAAAATGATTTTTGCTGTTATTCAGTAAAAAAAATCCGGTGATTACTGTCGACAGCAAAATCAAAAAGAAAAATAATAATCCTGCGATATCCGGATCAAAAAAATGCTTTATGTCTGACTTGACTTCTTTTTTATCCGGCTTAAGATATTCACCTTCCGTTTCATGACAAGCCGGACTTAATATACCGTTTTCAAGACGATATACAGCATCAGAAAATGACAAAAGTCTTGAATCATGAGTTACGATCACAATAGACTTTTTTTCCGACAGTTTTTTTATCATTTTACATATCAGATCTACTGTAACATAATCAAGATCATTAGTTGGTTCATCAAGAAAAATAATATCTTTTTCAACAAAAAACATTCGCAGAACTGCAACAATACGTTTCTCTCCGCCACTGAGAAATTCTGATTTTCTGTTAAGAAGTGACGTCATATTAAGCTGCCCTGCAAGGCTGTTAAGCATTTCTTCATTTCTATTAAATAACATTATATTTTCAGGAACACTTAATTCATTAAAAATCAAATCATTTTCCTGTGCGATCAACGCTATCGTATCTGGATTATTGTAAAAAATATGATTCAATAATGTTGTTTTGCCGGATCCGTTATTTCCTGTAATACACACAATTCCGTGAACCGGAAGTTCAATTTCGTTATCAGAGTATATATTTCGCCGACCTGCGCTTACCGAATCCACCTTGAAATGATAATTCATCAGATGTTCACTCCTTAAAAAATGACGTAAGACAAGTAAAGAATTAATTAGTATATATTATGTAATCTTTTTTGCATTTCTATACTGTTTTGTTACTGGTTACATTATAACATTTTTTGAAACTTCATTGCAATATTCTGTTCAGATACTATCTTGATCATTCAATGCAAAAAATAACGCCCTGACTGATTTTTTTAAGTTTCAGTCAGGACGTATTCTTATCAAAATTCACTCGTTTACCCTGTTAATTCTGCTAACTGCTGTTCTTAGTTCTTCACTTTTATGAGTTTACTGACTTTTTCTTAAACTCTGTTTCAATAATACTCGTTAACATCAGTTTTTAATTTTCTTTGATTTCTTAATGAGAAAAGCACCGGTAAGTATTAACATCATTGAAGAAACAACAACAATAATTTGAATTGCTGAATTATTACCCGTCTGAGGAAGATTAATATCATCTCCATTTTCGTTAAAACCTATTCCTGTATTCGGATTTACTGTATATACTTCTAATACATTTCCATCAGCATCAAGTAAAGTGATTCTTAAAGAACCATCTGCACATGTACTATAGGCAGAACTTAATGCTTCTATACCTGTTTTTTTGTAATAATCATTCTCTGCCCAATTAGATAATTCATAAGCTGATACATTTTTAGATGTCACAGGCTCTGATGCAATGGTTGTTGTTTCTGTTACAGGTGTCGCTGTCTCTGATGCAGTGGTTGTTGTTTCTGATGCAGATGTCGCTGTCTCTGATGCAGTGGTTGTTGTTTCTGATGCAGATGTCGCT
>JAZQPR010000228.1:0-10081 GCA_045628605.1 Oscillospiraceae bacterium | reverse complement strand
TTCAAAAGAAAATAAGCTATCCCACATATGACCGACCAAAATAAGATACTGCCGGCTAAAGTCACGATATCAGGTCCTTTCAAAATTCATATATTTACCTCATAATTAATATATATGACCATTTCTCTTTTCCTCTGTCATTTTTATTTTACAGACAGAAGAACGCAGACGATATCCTTCTATTCCAAATCGTCATCATAAATGCGCAGATTTTTCATGTATCTTCTTCATCAGCTTTTCCGTCAAAATTCTGGTCGCTGCAGAAAACATGCAGATCCTTGTTTTTCATTATATCGCTGAGATAGAGATATGATTCATCACCGTATATTCCTTCTATTTCGGCGAAGTAAAGCATCTTTCGAACAGTGAGTGCTATTTCTTCGTTTGATGATAAAAAGTCATACAGATCTGTTGTTTCGGATGAATTTTCAAATTTTGAATCATAATTTTTTGCTTCAAAAATAAGCGCGTTTATACAACTCAAGTATGATTGTGCATTAATGTGTAAACTAAGGTAATCATGATAGTCACTGAATCCCGGAATAAGAACATCGGTCAAAGTCATTGAAATATCACTCATGGCATCAAAACCTTCATCAGAATAACCTATATTTTCGCAGCCTTTAAAGAATTCGTTAAAAATATACTTTCCTTTTCCTTCATGTTCGCTTTCAAAATAATTATATATCTGTTTGTATGATAAATAACTCAGATCATGGATATATCCTTGGCTTATGTCCTTGAAAACATAATAAGTATCCATAATGTTTTCATTTGATAAAATGCGGTAATCTTTGTTTTTGTCTTTTGATATGTATTTGAGATCAGCATACAGTGTTTTGCCGTCATCATCGATTATCGGGAGTTTTCCGAAATACTCGTTAATTTCTCCTGCTATAAATCTTTTAAAATTGGATTCGCCGCCATTCTTGTTATGATTGAAATAATTGTAATATCTTTTATTTGTATGCGACTGAGATAAGAGATAATATTCGCCAAATCCGATTCCCTGTTTTCGTATTCTGTCAATATAGCTTTTAGCTGCATCAAAATAATATAAATTAATATCAGTTTTGCCGGATGCAGTCGAAATACCGGTGACCTCCTCATATTTCTTTTGTCCGTTTTTGCCGTCTTTCCTTCTGAGAATTATATAAATACGGTTGTCTTTCGTAAACGGTCCTGATATTTCTTCCAGCCCTTCTCTGTATCGGTAAAGCATAGCCAGTGCTGAAATAACGTATGATCTGTCACGCGGTTCATTTATATTAAAGTTTTGCTGAGGATAAGTTTTCCTTATGAACTGAGTAATTCCATAGCTTTCATTACCTGTTCCAAGACTTACTTTAGCATAATCTTCTTCAAATCTGAGTTTAATATTTTTTACTGTTATAGTTCCGCTGACATGATCTATATTTTTTCCAAGTCTGATCTGAAGAAAATAATCTGTACTAAGGCAGAAATTTTCACCGGTAATGACAGCTTCATAAACATCACCTGTTTTTTTCTTTGATTCTATTGATGCTAATTCATAATTAATATCCTTTTCCTTGTTGTCTTTAATTTCAACACGCCCAAGATAAATATGATTCAGAAGCTCTTCGTTATCTGTCTGAACAACGACCTCAGTCATCAGCGGAAGTAATTCATCATTTTTATTTGATATTATTTTATTGGAATATGCTGTAACATATGAATCGTCAGCAGAAAGAATCATTTCTCCGTCCTTAAAAACAACATCTCCGTCAGAATCTTCCCATTTCTTCAATTTCCAGTTTGAATCGTCAAATGAAGAATAGTTGTAATAGCATGATGAAAAAATTGTATAGGAATTGATCAGCACGGATCCGTTTACGGAATCGAGGTTGCATCCGAGTCTGATCTGAAAAAGGACACTTTTATCTGTTTCAAATGAAGAGTGTACTTCTATTTTTGCCTTGTAAACATCATTTTCCTGTGTACAGCTGATAACTTTACCGAGTGGATATTCAAGATCGTTAAACGGTTCAGGGATAACGTAGCCTGCATAAATATGGTCGAGAAGATCACGGTCGGTGCTTTCTGCTTCTATAACTATTCTGATATCATTTCCAAAATAAGCAGCTTCAACAGTATCATCACAAAATGCAGTAATATATGATCCATTTGCTGTCAGCTGAAGTTTTCCATCCGTATTTTTAACTTTACCGTCTTCATCAAACCACTCCTTCAGATGCCAGTTATCAAATTCAGTGTACTGAAGATCCTGAACTTCTGTGGAGTTGCAGGCATCGTCCATGCTGTCAATGCAATACGGAATATAAACGATATTGTTTTTATTGCAGAATGATTCAACGTATTCAGAATTACCAAATATCTGAATTTGTTTTGAATCAGGAAAAGCATTGTCTGAGATCTGTTCAACCGATGACGGCAAACATATATTCCCAAGAGAAATACATCCTTCAAATGCATTGTTTTCAATATTTTTTAATCCTTCCGGCAGTGTAACGGCAAGAAGATCAGAGCAGCCTTTAAAAGCACACTCCGAAATGTTTTTGAGTGAAGCCGGAAATGTGATCTGTTTAAGCATGGGCATATCTGTGAAAGCGTATCTGTTTATCGATTCTGCACCGTTTTTTATATTCAATGACCAGATGAGATTTTTGTACTGTTTCCATCCTGAATCGGTACTGATGCTCCCGTCTGTGTTCAATACTGTAAGAACTCCGTTGTCGTATGTCCATCCGTCTCCGGAATCCTTCCCGATACATGTAAGCTCTGAATTATTTTTTTTCAGATCATTATTCATATGCATCAAGTCAAATATATTGACTTTGGAGTCTTCGTTATAATCTGAGTTTTTTAAGTCAGTCTCATTAATGTCCCGTTTCATTAAAATCATATTTTGCAAAAGTGTCATATCAAATGCATCACAATTTCCGTTTTTATTTATATCTCCTTTATTGACGGAAACAGCCGAAGCAGAGTTTTCAGCTGATATGAACGGTGTATAAGGTACGGATAAAAATGTTAATGCCATTGATGTAATAAAAGGAACAGTTTTTTTAAAAAATTTCATTATTTATTTCCCCCAATATATATTTTTGTTATAAGAACAGAGAGGATATCCCATGAAACATCCTATTTCATCATCATATTCTATGCTGACATTTCCGTATGAGCTGTCTTCAAGTGCAGCATCATATGTTTCATCAAAATATTTTTCATTTTCATCACTGTACAGAATGTTTGTGTTGTAGAGCGTATTAATAAAAAATATACTCTATAATTCTATCATATTTTGCTAAATTTGTAAATTGCAATTATTGAAAAATTATTTTGAAAACAATTGATTTTTTCTTCAGGTTGTGTTCCATTCATCTTTCTTTTTATTAAATTATTTAACCAGGATTAAGCTGCTGAAAAACAATTTTTTCAATTTCATGGATATCTTCTCCGCTTTTATTATTCAATAATTTTAATAAAATTTCAGTAACTTGTTTGAACATTATTTCGCTTGAACCTATATATCCGTGTCCGCCAATATCAAATGTAATTATCCCTGATGAACAATTAATACTGTTAAGATATGATTTTGCACATTTCAACACTTCCTCTGAATATTCCAACGGTATTCCGGCATGTACTTCATCAGATTCAGATACTAATGTGTTATTAATAACAGGACCATCTTTATCACCGGACTTTACTTCTACTATTAACTTATTAGAATCTTCATATGTAAATGTCATTCCCAATAAAGCATAATTACTGCAATGTCTGCATAAAATATTTACTTCAATTAAATAAGATATACTATCCCATCTTATCCATTTATCTTTTAAAATCTCTTCATTCAATACTTTCATAACTTTAAAATCTATATTTGGTCGATCGTTTATCCAGACATTACATTTTTTCATATTCCCTATATTACTTAAAGATATCATTTATTTACCTCCCAAAATTTTTTCCAAGCTAATGAAAATTGTGATGAATTATTTGCTATTACTTCCGGATGATATACTGAAAATGGAGATACTTCATATTTATTCAATGCAGCATTATGTGCAACATCATAAGCACTACCTGTCGTGAACTGAATCGTGCATTTTCACAAACTATCAAATTTACAAAAAAAGATATTGATTATTTTCTTATAAAGCATTATAATAATATTGATGATATGATAGTGCATAGCTATGAAATATACTTTATTTTTCATAGTCAAATAAACAATTTGTATATATATAGAAGGAGACGTTTGTTTATGATGCCAGTTGTAATTTTTTTAGTTGTATCAGGACTGTTATTAATGTTTGGTTCTTTGTTTCTGGCTCTGAAAAAAGCCGATAACAACAATCCCATATATCATGTGGAAAGAGACGGAAAGATTTATGTAAATTTTTTCATCACTTCCAAAACAGGTGGAAATTACGTGGAATGTGCTTTCGAAAGGACAGAAAAAGGATATGCTCTGGCTGTAGAGGAAAAAAGAAAAATCTTACATGATCTGATATTTTTTTATATTTTCTGTGCAGTTATTTCGTTTATTGCATTTATATTTGCTTTTATAAAAACCGGAATATTTTTTACTCCCGGCATTTTTATTTCGTTTTTTACAATTACAGTAATTCTTTTATTTTTTGAGTTTAGAAAATATTTCAGATGTTTCCAGTATCTGAAAAAAAGCAGACCATGATGTATTTATGATAATGTATGTAAATATTAATATATGAAAAAAACAGCTGCACCACTTGTGGGTTCTTACGCAAAGTGCGGACATATAACAACACAGAGGATATCCCCCGCCTCTGCAGGCGGCGGGTTCTATCTGACCAAACAGTCGGAGTACAATCTCCGACTGTTTGGTCAGCGATTCTACGAATCGCCTCTGCTTGTTAAAAGCAGAGCTTTGAATTTTTTACAGGTATTCGATGTTCTTAAAGATGTCGAATACCTGTTTTTTGATAATTGAATTAGAACTATGATTTTTGTATAGAAGTCTACGTCAAAACAAGGATCAAATCTGCATCAGGTTACCTGATACAAATCCTGTTACTCCATCCGGATAAGCATCTATATAATACTGACCAATCATTTCTCCTAATGACTAACCGATGATTAAAGTCTTTCCGGTTCCTTCAGCTTTCTTTCCTTTTATATATTTTTCTTAATAAGATCACCCTTCAAACTCACGTAACCCATATGCATTTTTATACTCTGTTATCATATTTATGGCACTCTCAGTAAGTTTTGCTTCCTCACATTTTACAGAGCCATCACAACAAATACCCGTTCTCCATACCCAGCCGGAATCTCCTGAACTGATATTCAGATAATAAACCGGGCCATCAGGATCATAAATTACGTATTCAGGTATTCCATCACATGTCTCGGCAGAATATGACAATGAATTTAACATCCTGAGGATTGTTCTTTCACTTACAGGATCATGAGCAATAATACAGGGATAATGAATCTGCGCTACTTCGGAAACCGATTCGGATTCTGATGATTCAGGCTTAGGATCATTGTTATTTACTGATGAAGGCATGGTAGCCTGTGATTTTTCCGGTTCATTTTCAATCTTTATTTCAGTGACAGTATCATTATTTGGAACACTCTCTATAGAATTATTTTCTGTTTCACTTGTTACGGTCTGACTGTCAGATGAAGATTTGTCATTTGACGTATTTACAGAAGTTACACACTTTTCAGGCAAATTTGCTGTTGTTTTGGTTTCCGATGTTACCGGATCTGTAACTGAAGGCTGCTCAACGACTTTGCTGTTCGGATCCTTGTGTAAATTTGACTCTGTGTTTACAACTTCTTTTTCAAACGCACCCGGAATAATCTTTACTGCTCCGGCTATCAAAAGAAGTACACACACAGCCGGCAAAATATATTTCCATACACGAGGTCCTGAATTTCTGTCTGCTGTAATTACATATTCCGTATTTTTTCTTTTATCCAAAGTGTTTTCAGGTTCTTCATTTTTGCATCTTTCTGTCAGTCGTTTCTTCATGTCATCCGACATATTTATGGTTTTTACAGATTTCATCAGTTTATCAATTTTCATCTGCATTCACTCCTTCTTTATATTTATCCGCAAGCAGTTTCCGGCCTTTTTTAAGCCTCATTTTTACAGCCGATGCAGTTTTTCCGATTATTTTTGATATTTGTTCAGTTGAAAGGTCCTCTGTATAATACAAAAGAAGAACCGTTCTGTATTTGTCCGGCAGCTGCATAAGTGCTTCTATAATTCCGCTGTCAGCCAATTCTTCATTTGCAGATAATTCATTAATTTCATCAATATTTATGGTCAAATGGTTTTTTCTGTATCTGATAAGATCCATGCATCTGTTTACACAAACCCTTATCAGCCATGCTTTTCTGTGCTCTTCATCATTAAAATCAAGTGCTTTACTATAATATTTTATAAACGTATCCTGTACAGTATCCTCGGCATCACTTGCATTTCCAAGCTTAATAAGACTGATGCGAAACAGAAGATCACTGTATTTTCCAATCAGATTTTCAATATCATCATTCGGGCCCGATGAAGAATTGTTCATCACATCAACCTCCTCTCACTTATTACACGTTTAAAAATACTGTCTGGTCAATTTTTCTTAAAAAAATCTGAAAACTGCTTCTTGTATATGTTGCATGAAGAACCAAAAAGGTGAATAAAATAATTAGGGCTGCCGGTATCGCATGATAAGGTTCACACAGTATCAGCAGCCCTTTTTGTTTTCAGGCTTTTCTGTTTCAGTCTGTAATTCTGAGCATTTAGTCTGTTGCGTTGTTCATATAAATCAATGCTGTCTGACCATAATAATAGAGCGTAACACACATATTTTTAAGATCATCGCTTGTTTCATTACTTGACAGCACCTTGTAAATATAGTCATTTACACAGTATTTATCATTTGCTGTTCCTGTATTATTGTAATCCATTGCAGAAATTGCTTCATTTGTGTAATAAAAGCTGCCTTTGATTCCGTAATTCTCTGTATTTGGCTTTGAAGTATAATAGTGACGGAGAATTGTCCTGCTCTTCAGAATCAGAGATGAACCATAGTAATTATCGCCCATTGAAACATTTTCGTGCCTGCCGATTGCATTTTTCACTGTATCCCATGAATCACGATGATCAGAAACCGTTCCGTTATTATCAAAATATGCACTTGCTGCAGCGCAATATTCTTCAAGGGCTGTTACAAGGTCTGCGGTGCTCTGACCATAGGTTTGAACATTTTTATAGGTTTCAATCATATCTGCAATGCTGAATGAGGCTTTTTCTTCATTTTCATGCTTGATCAGTATCTTTCCGCTGAAATCTTTTGCAGCCGATGTGAAAAATACTGCTTTGTCAGCCGTTTCAACTTCTTTGCCGTTTATTGTCCAGCCGTCTTCTTTTTTGATATCATGATTGAAAAAAATTTTTACATTGAGTGCACCGTCAAGAATCAGATAAGCACCCTTAACATATCTGTAATTGCAATTAACATTAACTCCGCTCAAATCATCATGACCGATTGTCATTTTGTTCCAGTCAGCTTCTGTACCAACATAGTTTACGCTTTTAAGATTTGTACAGCCTTTAAATGCATCATCACCGATATATGTTACAGTCTCCGGAATTGTGGCACTGACAATTCTGCTATTTCCATAAAACGTCTTTTCGCCAATGCTCGTTATACCTTTTTCGATTTTAACAGATGTGAAAAAGATTTTGTCTTGCTGGAAATCCGTTGAACGAATTTCTCCTGTTCCTGTAATTGTCAGCTTGCCGTCAATCAACGTATAGTATGCGTTATCACCGCATTTAGTTAAAGATTCCTGATCGTCAGCATTTTTAATATCGACCTCTTTGCCACAAGCACATTTCATATTGCCTTTTTTGATTGGGTGAGTGTAGATTACTTTTGCATCGCAACCACTTATCAGCTTTGCTTCATCGTTTTGTAAATTGCAAGGTGCTGTCAGGCTTGTAATTGGACAATTAAAAAACTCACCAAAACCAATGGTGCTGACATAGTCAGGAATTGTGATTTCTGTAAGGCTGGAACAATTTGCAAAAGTAAAACCGCTGAAACCTGTTAATTGTGAGTCTTTTGAAAATTTTACGGTTATCAGGTTTGAACAATTAATAAATGCACTATTTTCTATAGTTGTTACCGAATCAGGAATTGTAACGCTTGTAAGACCTGTACATTCGGAAAATGCAGATGAACCGATACTTGTTAATTTTGAATTTTCGGCAAACTGGAGGCTTTTCAGTTGTGAACATTTATAAAATGCACTATTTCCTATAGTTGTTACCGAATCAGGAATTGTAATGCTTGTAAGACCTGTACATTCGGAAAATGCAGATGAACCGATACTTGTTAATTCTGAATTTTCGGAAAACTGGACACTTTTCAGTTGTAAACACTTATTAAATGCCTGCTCACCAATACTTGTTAATTTTGAACCTTTGGCAATAATAACGTCTGTAATACCTGTACATTCAGAAAATGCATAGTCTTCGATAGTTGTAACAGAATCTGGAATGAAAAGACTACCGGTCAATTGTTTACAATTTCGAAATGCAGAATATTTTATAATGTTTAATGATGAGCTTTCCGCAAATGTAACGCTTTCAAGACTTGTACAATCTCGAAATGCAGAAATACCGATATCGGTTAATAATGAACATTCTGAAAATGAGATGCTTTTAATTTTCGGACAATTGTTAAATGCAGAAGAACCAATTTGGGTTAATTTTGAATCCTTGGCAAATGTAACACTTTGAAGACTTGTACAATTATTAAATGCATAACTACTGATGCTTGTGACGGAAGCGGGAATTGTAATGCTTTCCAGTTTTTCACAAGAATAAAAAGCAGAATCATTAATAATTAAAACAGAATTCGGGATTATGATGCCGGTCAAACTGGAACACTGAGCAAATGCATAATTACCGATACTATTTACAGAATCAGGAAGTACTACGTTATTCAGGCTTTTGCAATTACGAAATGCTTGTTTGCCGATACTTGCTAATTTTGAATCATTATCAAACGTTATGCTTTCAAGATTATTACATGAAATAAAAGCTTTTGTTTTGATTTCTGTTATTCCTGCCGATATATAAACACTCTTTATCTTTTCACAAAATGTGCACCCGCCATCACTGCTGAAAAAGCTTTCACCAATCATACCTTCACTTGCCCCGGCTTTCAGACCGATTTTCAGTGCTCCGGATACTTCATCAAATGAATATACCGCACCTTGTCCGCATTCATCTGGATCGCCGGCTTCTGCACTTGCCTGAATAGTCTGTGCATTATTGGAAAAATGAAAAACATCAAACGTGACTGAACCTGTCATGAGAAGAAAAGCTGTTATCCCTGCGACTATTTTTCTTAATTTCATCATAAATTACCTCCGATAAAATTAATGTATCAATAAAAAAACTATACATAGAAACTTCAAACAGATTTGAAGTTGTATATATAGTTTTGTTTATATTATAGCATTTTCTCTCGATATTGTCAATTGTTTTGTTGAAAACGTCAGTAAAGTAATAAGAAACAGTAAATTTGATTTATAATGTGAGCCGTATGAACCTTATTCGAGATCTCAAATAAGGCTCATTGCAGATATCTGAGAAGCTCAAGCATTTCCTCTTCTGACAGCTTCATACCGTGATCAAGTATATAGTTTAATGCACATCCGCAGAATGTATCGCCGGCACCTGTAGTTTCTATTGTATCAACATCAAATCCGCCGCATTTGACGGATACGTTTCCGCAATAGCCTATGCTTCCGCTCTTTCCGAGAGTCGCAAATACCACCAGTATACCATACTTGTCCATGAGCATTCGTGCTGCTTTGTCAGGATCAGTCAAACCTGTCATAAACTCCAGCTCATTGTCAGAGATATTAAGAATATCGCATTTTGAAAGACCGTATTCTATTTCTCTGCGAGCATCATCCGGACTTTTCCACAGAAGCTCACGGAGGTTCGGGTCAAATGAAACTGTAACTCCGCTTTTCTTTGCAGTCTCAACTGCATATCGTGTCGCTTCCCTGACACCCTCATGAG
>JAZQPR010000227.1:0-6858 GCA_045628605.1 Oscillospiraceae bacterium | reverse complement strand
TTTATCGAATATTTACCGGAATATTATTCACGCTGTTATACCTGTAAGACCAGGAAGATCTTATTTAAGAAAAAAATCTCATCCTTCAATAAAGTTTGCTCAAAATCAACGTTAAATCGCTTAAGTTGATGACATTGGCCTCTGCAGGCGGCGGGTTCTATCTTTCCGTTCAGTCGGAGGACAATCTCCGACTGAACGGAAGCAATTCTACGAATCGCCTCTGCTTGTTAAAAGCAGAGCTTTGAACAACACAGAGCTTTGAAACTGTTTCGGAGGTGCTGATCATGACAGAATTAAAAAACAAACAATATATTTTTGATGAAATTGTAAATGGAATACTTGATATTTTAAATGAAGATGTTTCCACGATTATTTTGTACGGATCAGTTGCACGGGGAACGGAAACATCTGATTCGGATGTTGATATTGCATTAATTATAAGACATGGACTATCGAGAGAAAAACGTGATGAACTTGATGATTTTCTTGGTGACATGGATTTGAAATATGATAAAGTATTCTCTGCTGTTGATATTGAAGAACAAAAATTTGAAACATGGAAAACAATTCTTCCTTTTTATCAGAATGTATTAAAGGAGGGAATCGTATTATGGAAGGCAGCCTGACTGAACTTTCAAAGCACAGGATTGAAACGGCTTTTTCAGATTTTGAAACAGCAAAGGCACTATATGAAATGAAACAGTTCAGAGTATCAATTAACCGGTCATATTATTCTTTGATAAAGGAATTTCTAAATTAATCAGTTCTGTATTTAATATGAGAGAGAAAGCTGATTATGAAGATTTTTTTATTGCATACGCTGAAGATGCTGAAGCTCAGATAGAAAAAGCTGATATCATTTTGAAAGCTGTAAGAACATTTCTTGAAGACAAATGGAGTCAGCATGATTGAGTACAAAAGCAAAAAGGAGAATAACAAAATGAAATAGATGATATTTCGTTTTGTAAATATGGAGATGAAGGAATTCTGTGAAAGGAACGATTGATAAATGGCATCAGTTTTTTCAAAGAAAACGCAGCATAAAAATTTGCCGATGTTGCATTTACTTTGAAAAATAAGAGAATCATGTCAATACATAATTCTCTTATAAAACTTCTTGTATTTTGCCGAATAATAGAGTATAATATATATAAGGTAAACAGCCAGTAATTTTAGGAGGTGATACTATGGCAACATCAAGTATCTTCGCAAGTTTCAATATCAAGGACAGTAAAACAGCAGAGGCATTTGCAGAAGCACTTGATCAGTCTGCAAAAGACCCCAAAAGAGTGCCTGCATCACCTGCACCGATACATTTAACAGACAGGCAAGGAATTTTAAAAGTAGTCACAAATAGGAAGAAACCAAATGAATAATCATTCTGTCATTAATATATTAGACTTGTTGGACGCTGTCGGAGAGGATGAAGTAAAAAGCATCATCTCCGATTTTTCTTGTCCCAAAAATAAAGAAATAGAAAACTATTTACTGAATAATGCCATTGATTTTGCAAAACGTAAAATGTCAATTACATATCTTGTTTATGATGAATTATCTCAGTTTATAGGTTATTTTACTCTTACTCATAAATCCTCTCTGATACCAAAAGATAAGCTTAGCAGAACAAGCCGGAAAAAGCTTGAAAAACACGCAAAATTCGACGAGTCTATAAATTGTTACGATGTATCAGCTTTTCTTATAGCCCAGTTTGGTAAAAACTATGCTGCAGCTGATGGAAAAGCTGTATCCGGAGATCATCTTATGGATGACGTTTTCAGTATACTTTCTGAAGTTCAGCATCTGATAGGCGGCGAAGTTGTATTCCTGGAATGTGAGGAAAAAGAAAAACTGTTAAGCTTCTATCAGAACGAAAACAACCGCTTCAAACTTTACGGCGAACGTATTTCAAAAAAAGAAAAAAGAAAATATCTTCAATTACTTAGATTTGTTTGATCAAAACAAGACATATGTTACTGTTTTTTCTTGCATTTATAACAACACAGAGGATATCCCCCTCCTCTGCTTGTTAAAAGCAGAGCTTTGAACAACACAGATCTTTGAATCTGAAGATATGTAAGATGCTGATTACATGCGTCATAGAATACAAGTAAATAGTTAAAAATGCACTTGCTGTCAGGCAGGTGCATTTTTTTAGTACGTCCAACAGTGAGAATGATATAATCAATAGTTTCCACCGTGAGGTAGAATCAGAAGGAAGAATGAGGTATTTTATGATTATTGATTATATATCCCTGCTCTTTCAGCCCTTAATACTTGCCGTTTAAATATCCCTGATTTGTATCAGTAATGTCCGGAATAAAAAAAGAAAAAATTTTTTTAAACTACTGCGAATTATTATTCTGAATTACGACTAAGTTTATGAAAAATGAAAATTACTTTTAAACTGTATTCAGAAAAATTAATTGAAAAGCGGTGGAACAGCTGACGCCGTTTTCTGTCAGGGGTGATAAAGAAACGCTTATTAAAATGTTTTTCGCAATGCCGGTTTGATAATAAGTATAACAACCCGGAGGCTGTTCCTGTTTTTACAGGATAAAGGTTTAATCCTTCCGTTTAGCAGTCAGATTACATTCTCTGACTTCAGGTCAGCGTTTTTATGGCTCGTCTCTGCTTGTAAAAAGCAGTGTTTTGCATTGGAGGTAAATTTTATGTCAACAAAAAAATCAATTACTAAAGCAATGAAGAAAATAGCAGGCATGATAACAGCAGCAGCTTTAGCGTTCACTGTCACATCAAATTTTTCCCAGAATACAGAATTAAAGGTCAGCGCAGCGAAAAATGCATCACGTACACTTGCTGACGGCATCTACTGCATTCGTAATATGAACAGCGGAATGTACATGGATATGTGCAATAACAAAAATATATCCGGTACAAATATAGTTCAGTACCCTTACCATGGAGCGATGAATCAGCGTTTCAGAGTAACTTATCGTATAAATTCACTGGGCGAAAGCTATTATACGATTCATCCGATGAATACTTATTATGATCAGTATCTGTCCTTTGATCTGGAAAGTAAGGCATACTCATGTGCCAACGGAACAGATCTTAAAGCATACTATTCAGACAGTAATAACTGTGCTGAACAGAGATTTACGATAGAACCGGCTGCAGGAGGAGGATATCAGATAGGAACGTGGGCAAGCAACGGTGTTAAAGTACTTGAAGTCACAAGCTCTTCAACCCGTTCCGGAGCACAGGTCCAGATATGGGATTACAGTTCACTGAGAAATAATGACAACTGGTTTTTTGAACCTGCACCTACAGGTCTGGTTTATAATATTGTCACAAACAATATAAGTGCTGACGATATAAGTGATGCACAGGTGATCAAATCGAAATTCTGCTCATTAGGATATACAGGTTCTGTAAAAAAGAATGCTTCAAAAAGCCAGATCATAAATGATGCAAAAAATGCAAGTGTGCTTGTTTTCCATGGACATGGAAATGCAGGAGGGGTAAAAACTGATGTTGATGGCGGCTGGATCATTCCTGTTGCAAATCCGAAAGCAGGAAAAAACTGTGTGCCTTTAAAAGAAATTATTCCTCCGGAAACAGCACAGCATCTTCAGCTTGTATATTTTGCAGCATGTAACAGCGGATCAGTGGATCCGACATATGGTATCAGTCTCGCAGATGCTGCATGGCAGTTAGGCGCCAAGTGTGCAATCGGATTTGACTCTACTGTAGCCGGTGCTGAAGATTATCTCCTGAAAATGATGAATTATATCAACAGCCATAAATATGCTACTATACAGGATGCTATGAATTATGCAGATTCAACGTATTCGAAAACTGCCCTGAAAAACTATAACTGTCCTGTAAACTGCAAACATGTTGTCGGCGATACAAGTGTCATACTTGATCTTAGATTACCGGGATAATAATCTCTGAGTTTGCAGCATTTTATAAATTAAATTATTATATTTTTCTGTTTTACTTTTCTAAAAAATATGCACACAAAAAAATTATAGAATTATAGCCGTCAGTTCTTGATTTTATCGGGAACTGACGGCTTTTTAAACGGCAAACTCCGTAAGTCGGAAACAGATGTCGAAAAATGCGGTCACTTATTTGAAAATGTTGGTTGACCGTGATGAAAATGCTGTGATATAATTAAAACAACGGATAATTTTTTTACATTAAAGGAAAGTAAAATAAAATGGAAAACAAAGAAGACAAAAGAATATATACGCTTAGTGAAGAAGCACCTGTCAGGGCAGTTGTTAAAATGAGCATACCGCTGATATTCGGTATGTTTGTTATGGTGCTTTACAATCTTGTGGATACATACTTTATCGGACTTACAGGTAACGATTATCAGCTTGCGGCTGTTAATCTTGCATATCCGGTAATGATGGTTACTGTTGCCATATCAAATATGATAGGTACAGGAGCTTCATCATATATTGCACGGTGTCTCGGAGCAAATGAAAAGGATAAGGCGGAGCATACACTGACTGCTGCTTTTACACTTACATTTATAAACAGTATCATAGTCATGGTGTTCGGACTTGCATTTCTGCCGGCTTTAGTCCGGATCCTCGGAGCCAAGGACAATACTTTCGAATTTACAAAGCAATATGTTCAGGTTATACTGGCGGGCAGCTTTTTTACTATGGGAAGCTATACAACAGGTGCATTGCTCAGAAGTGAAGGATCTGTCAGATATTCAATGACGGGAATGATAGTCGGAACAATTTTAAATATCGTTCTTGATCCTCTGTTCATTTTTACACTAAATATGCAGGTAAGAGGTGCTGCACTCGCAACAATTATCAGCAATGCGGCAGGTTTCGGAGTATCCGTTTTATATTATGTACGCAGAAAAACATTGCTTCGTCCGTCATTAAAGAAGCTTTTGCCGACAAAAGAGATTCTGGCTCAGATCTACTGGGTCGGAGTGCCTGCATCGCTGGAAACGCTTTTGACTTCGGCTGCTTATACGGTTAATAACAACCTTGCGGTAAATTACAGTGAACTTACAGTAACAGCTATGGGCATAGCTCAGAAGGTACTGTCTCTGGGCAGTTATGTCTACCAGGGATTTGCATCAGGAACGCAGCCTATAATGGGCTATAATTACGGTGCCGGAAATACGGACAGAATGCGTAAGATACTTAAAGCGGGCGTTTTTACAGTTACAGGTACAGAGGCTGTTCTTATGCTTCTTTATTTCATATTTGCACCACAGCTGACAGATATTTTTACAGATTCAGCGGAGGTTATAAAAATTGGTTCACATGTTTTGCGCTGTCTGATATTTATTCTGCCGTTTGTCGGAACGGTATCTATGTGCCGAATGTCATTTCAGGCAATGGGAAAACCGCAGTATGCATTTGGAATAACTCTTGTACGACAGCTCATACTGTATATCCCATTGCTTTTACTGCTGAACCGCTTTCTCGGATTTAACGGTATGCTGTGGGCACAGCCGATAACAGAGGCAATTATGATGGCTGTATCACTTTGGCTGCTCATTCATGTTATAAAAAGAGACAGCAGGAATATAACCTGAGCTTTTTCGATACAGGCAATGTTACAAATATGAGCGAAATATTCTCACAGCCTGTTGAAGGTGCAGTACAGAAAGGCAATTTGTGGTATGTTGAAAAGGCATTCAATCCGACACAGTTTGACCAAAAGATCGGTGATTATAACTATACAGTAAATGATTATATCAAAAATGCTCTTTCCGGCAGCTATCCTGCAAAACTTAAAAATCTTTGCGCTTCTTTGTATGTTTACAGCTATAATGCAAATCTGTTTTTGAACTCATAAGAACAACTGTTTGGATCATAATAACAAAAGGGGCTGTTAAGAAAGTCCCTAAGGTGAATTTTTGTCTACATCTATTTTTCTGATCATTTTATAGGACATTAACTTAACTTGTCTGGAGACTTTCTTTCTTTGCTTTTTTCAAAGGCTTTTTAAGAATCATTTTAACAGTATCAATTATTAAGAAAAAAAATCCTGTAAACATGATCGGAACTAATTGGGCGTATAACCATGGGATCCATCCGATTAATGGGAAAGCCAGTAGAAAATGTGTTTTTTTGCGTAGAGCTGATGTATGGGCTGCACCGCATATGGATCCGAAGACCATGAACATTATCAGCAGCATGGTTAATGCTGCTTCGACTCCATCAAGAAATCCGTTGAATTTTTCATGGAATACAATGAGAAATAGTAGTGTTGAGCCAAATATTAAAACCCAGGAGACTATTACAGCTGCTTTCATTGCTTTATTTTCTTTAATTAATTCATCATTCATTTTCTTTTCCTCTGATTATTAATTTCTTCTTTTCTCTGCAGTTTTCTGCTGCCTGTTTTCACTTGAACAGCCCTGTAAAATCTGTAACAATTTATAATCATTTTTATGCTGTTCTTTTTTATTGTTTTGATAATATCTATTTGATAATATCATTATAGAACTTTCGAATAGGTTTGTCAACCCCTTTTTGAAAAAAAAATTAAACTTTTTAACGGTTTTTTCAGGTATATATTTTTGAAAAAGAATGAATTCAAATATAAACAAAAACAGAGGATATCCCGTTTTATACGGAGGATATCCTCTGAATTTTTCAAATATATCAAAATGATCAGGCAGCTGTCAGCTGCAAAGTTTTTATATTTCTGTTATCTTATTATTTTTTAATTTTTTTATATATTAATTTTTGTCTACATCTATTTTTCTGATCATTATATAGGACATTAACTTAACTTGTCTGGAGACTTTCTTTCTTTGCTTTTTTCAAAGGCTTTTTAAGAATCATTTTAACAGTATCAATTATTAAGAAAAAAAATCCTGTAAACATGATCGGAACTAATTGG
>JAZQPR010000226.1:0-29489 GCA_045628605.1 Oscillospiraceae bacterium | reverse complement strand
CACAGTTTAGCAAACTGCTGCCTTACCAGTTAGGCTTATGCGACCATTGGTGACGGATAGGGGGATCGAACCCACTATTTAGAGATTGAAAGCCTCTTGTCCTGACCTATTAGACGAATCCGCCATGTTATTATCATATTAAAAATAATCTTCTGTAAGCGAAAGCAGACTGCCGCTTTTGTACGGAGTGAGCGAGTCTGCGAGCGACAACGTGTAAAGCGCACGCCCGCTCGGCGCACTCATATTCGGGTGACGATTATTATTTTATCTATCGGAACATCAAACATATCCGCAAGTATTATCAGATTATCGATAGTGGAAACAGCGTCTCCGCGCATCCACTTGAAGATAGCTTGCGGAGTATTGAACCCACATCTTGCCTGTACATCGGATATTTTGAAGCCCTTGGACTTGATTATGTTCTTTATATTATTGCCTGTTGCTTTTACATCTATGATAGGCATCTTTAGCAACTCCTTTGGTACAATATTAGCATAGTCCTAACTGCTGACTCAGTGGTGACAGGCTATGCTTATTTTTGTATAATAAGAAGGTAATGGACTGACGGCAACTCCTTGGAACTTAGCGTTCGTTTACGAAAGTGTCAGCCGCCTTCTTATTATCAGATTCGATTAAGCAGGTTGTACCTGCTGTGCAAGTTCACAGCAGCGTTCGTGTAACTAACCAAAATGAATTTTAATAAGCTCCTGAGCGGAAACATTACAAATCTTTTCAGAAAGCAGGTATCATTATGATCAGTGTAGGTATTGATGTTTCAAAAGGTAAGAGTACGGTTTGCATACTAAAGCCCGGTGGTGAAGTTGTCAAGCCGCCTTTTGAAATGGAGCACGCTGTTGAAATCCTTGATTCCTTGGTTTCTCTGATCAATTCATTTGACGAGGAAACCCGTGTTGTTTTAGAAGATACAGGGCATTATCATTTGCCTGTTGCTTCTTATTTATCATCGCATGGCATTTTTGTTTGCTGTGTCAATGCTTTGAGAATGAAGAAATTCTGTGCACAGAGCATTCGCCGTGCCAAGACCGATAAGATCGACGCTGTACGCATTGCATCTTTCGGTATCACATACTGTTCTGAGCTGACCAGAGCTTATGATGCACCGGATACATACGGTGAGCTGCGTTTTCTTGCCAGACAGTATTATCAGATCACCTCTATCCTTGTAAAAGCAAAGGTGAATCTCAGCAATCTGTTGGACCAGGTCATGCCCGGTATATCCAACTTTCTTCATAATCAGAAGGACAATCACAAGCTGACTGAATTTGTAGACCGATATATCCACTTTCAGACTATCCTCAATATGGGCGAGAAGAAGTTTACTGCTGATTACTGCAAGTGGGCAAAGAAAAAGAGATACCGCTGTAATGAACGTAAGGCAGCTGAAATCTTTGCCCTTGCTCAAAACGGTATCCCATCGCTTCCTAACTCCCAATCCGTCAAAATTGCTGTTAGAGAAGCCATAAGGCTGATTCACTCAACAGAGGAATCACGCAATACCATTTTAGCACAGATGCAGGCTCTTTGCAAGACCTTACCTGAATATTCTGTTGTCAGAGATATGAACTGCATCGGGGATGCTCTTGCGCCGCGCATTATAGCTGAGATTGGTGATGTGCGCCGTTTCAGAAACAAACACTCCCTGATTGCTTATGCCGGAATTGATGCTCCGCCTTATCAGTCGGGAGCGTTCAACGCTTCTGAACGTAAAATCTCCAAACGAGGCAACTCTTATTTGCGCAAGACCGGCTATGAAATCATGCAGTCATTGATCCAGCACAAGCCAATTGACGATCCTGTCTATGACTTTATACAGAAGAAACGCAGCGAAGGCAAATGTGGTAAAGAAGCCATGATTGCTGGCTTGAACAAGTTCCTTCGTGTTTACTATGGTAAGGTCATGCAGCTTTACTCTAAGTAACGGTTGCCACAACTACATACACATCAGGCGTTTGAAAATCTGCTTTCATACGTCTGTTTTGCTATGCCTTTTTTATTCCCATTTCATCAATCACTTTCAACAAAGCTGCACTTTCAACTTTGGCTGTTCTGCCTATTGATTTTTCTTAGCAGGTTTCATAATATTATTCTGATTCTGTATTTTTCTCCTGCGACAGAAATGCAAAAGCTTTGTCCATTGCTTCTGAAACCCTTGCCTGTGCATTCTGAAACATATGTGAGTATACATTCAAAGTGGTTCCTGAATTACAGTGACCTAACGCTCCTGACACAGCAGCTGCGTCAAAGCCCTTGTTGATAAGAGCTGAGGCATAGAAGTGTCGAAGGGAGTGTATGTCACAAAATCGGAAATTGTTTTCTCCACAGAATTCTCTGAGTCAGAAATAAGGCGTACCGTTCTGCATTGGCAGACCGTTCCACTTGGTATAGAGCCTGTCGGTCTCCACCCACTTGTCACCGCATAGGTAAACACATCGGATATAAAGCTCAGGTTGTGGCGGATCATTTTCGGTGCAAATGGCTTGAATAGTTGGTAACATTACATAGTGGACTGCGGAAAAAAGAGTCAATGTTCATGTTAATCACACCTCCTTATCTTCACCCTCAAAGTCCTTTCTCAATGCGAGAGAGTGCTTTTTCTTTTAACTACGGCTTCAAAATATACGAAGCCGCAATTAATGACTTAATCGAAATACTTGAATTTAATGATTTGCGGGCAATAGTATTTCAAATGAAGTACCATGAGGTTTATTGTCTCTGACATTAATTTTGCCATTATGGTAATTTATTATTTCTTTTGCAATAGACAAACCAAGTCCGAAGTGAGACGAATTGCTTCTTGAATGATCTGCACGATAAAAAGCTTCAAAAATATGCTCTTTTTCGGTATCTGTTATGCCAGGACCGTTATCGGAAACGATGATGATATGCCATTCGTTGTTTACATAATATGAAATTTCGATACGCCCTTTAACTTCTGTAAACGAGACAGCATTGTTGAGCAGAATATTTATAACCTGTTTTATACGTTCAGCATCTGCTTTGACTTTAGCAACTTTTTGTGATGGGATGTTTATGCGAAAGCTTATATTTTTACTTCTTGCGGGTGCTAAAAAAGCGTCATAGCAATCTATGATAATGCTGTCAAGTTCGCAATCAGACATTTTATAATTGAGAGAACGGTTACTTGAACTGGCTAAGGTCAGCAATTCTTCTGTAAGAAGTGAAAGACGTTTCCCTTCTTTTTTTGCTATATTACAAAAATAGGAGTGTTCTTCTGCTTTTCCTTTTTCAGCAGCTTCAAGGGCCGAAATAATAGTATTTACCGGATTTCTTATTTCATGTGATGCAGAGGCGATAAAGCGGTTCTGCTGTTCATGAGATTTCCTGACAGGTATTAAAATATATCCTGCAAGAATATAAGAAAGAATAAATATTATCGCCAAAGATACCGTCATAATAATCAACATCTTTTTTATCTGATTTTTCAGGAACGCATTTTCAGCCTTAAGAGTAGCGATAATTACTATTTCAGTTTCACTGCTCTTTCCCGGAAGTAATAATATCCCATAAAAATAATTACTGATTTTTTTGGCATCATACTCTGTATAGTTTATATGATCGGTTTTCATTTTTTTATTTGCAGCATCATAATTCTTGGATAATATATCTCGGGAAAAATCAATTACAGAAGGACTGCATATTTTTTGGGAAATGTTAGTAAGTTTTTGGTTTTCATAGATCACTATTCTGATATTATAATTGTTTTGATAGTCTCTTATTTTTTCCAAATTGATATTTGAATTTTCAGAAATATCGTAATAAATTTGAGAGACCTTATCCTTGAAATCAGACATTGCATTTATATATATCTGTTTGTAGTTTGAAAAAAGCAATATCAAAGACATAATGATGTGTATAAAAAAACACAATACCGTAATAAGCAGGGTTATCCTCAGACGTATTTTCCCGAGCATTATTATTCCTCCTTAGTCAAGCGGAAACCTATGCCTCGGATATTTTTCAATGAAAGGCAACTGTTCAGATTTTTCAATCGTCTTCTTATGAAAAAAATATAGTTATCCAGATTACCGTCTTCAACTTCGTATTCGGCCCCCCATATTCTTGAAAGTATCATATTTCTTGGCAGGGTTCTTTCGGGATTATAAAGGAATAATGAAATTAGCATGCCTTCTTTTGAAGAAAGAGTGACAATACCGTCAGGACCTGAAAGAGTATTTTCTTCTGTCCTGTAACTTATGTCACAATATGTAACCACATCTAAACTTTCAAATGGAGTATTTCTTCTAAGGCGACATCTGATATGTGCCATAAGTTCCTGAAACTCATATGGCTTTACGATATAGTCATCAGCCCCACAGTCAAGTCCTTCAATGCGGTCAGCAAGTTCTCCGAGCGCAGTGATCAATATAACAGGAACGGCACTTCCAGATGAACGAATTCTTCTCAGTATTGTTAACCCGTCTACATTAGGCAGCATCCTATCAAGAAGAATAATATCATATGCATTTTTTGAATAATAAAACTCAGCATCATCGCCATCAGAACATGTATCTGTAAAAAAGCCTTCTTTTTCAAGATGAAATTTTAAAAGTTCGCATTGTTTTTTATCGTCTTCTATTACAAGTATATGCATTTATGATGTTCCTTTCAAATTGTAGATTGACTGGTTCTGAAAAAGATTTTTTCAATTCGATGAATAGCATTGATATAGATGCAAAGCATTTATGGTGTTACAAAAATATATAAAGAGAGAAACATAACTGTTTGTAAAATGAACTTATTGTACCTGATTCAATATGAGAATTTACGTACATCTTTCTCAATAGTATATCACACAATATTAAGCGATGTCAATCCTATATGAAGAAAAACAGAAATATTTTTGAGGGGCAGTTAATGATCTGATGCTTTATTGCTAATAATACAAATCGCTTTTAAAATAATCGCGATAATTATATGTTTGTTGAAGCTATGTTGAATTTTTTTCAAAAAATGATTATTTTACTTGACAAGCGGCAATTAATGTGATACAATATTCAAAGTGTTGTTAATGTATTATTCAATTCAGATAATATTTTTTATGATTGCTGCGATTTACTATATGTTTGGGCTTTATTCAAAAGCTTCTGACAATTTCACAACAAAATCTTAAACAAATTATATAACTATTCTCTGAATATATGCATTGTTAAATATTAGTGTATTCAACGATGCTTATAAATATGCATTATTTTTTGAAAGGAATAAGAAATGACGAAGCAGACAGTAAAAGAAAAATATGAACAGATTGTTCGTGAAAGCTCAATTAATGGTGCTGTTATGGACACTATCGAACTTAATGCAGATTTTATAGAAGATCTGGGGTTCGATTCGCTGGCAACTATTAAACTGATATCAGATATTGAAGATGAATTCGGTATTGAATTTGATGTCGACGAGCTGGTTTACGATATTATTGGTTGTTACGGAACCCTTCTTGATACTATTATGAATAAGCTTGAAAAGAAGGGGTTAATCAATGAATAAAAAATTATTTGATATAATAGAATATGCATATAATGGATCGGATTTTTATAAAAAATTATACGACAATGCAAATGTAAAGCCCTCTGATATTAAATCGGTTGAAGATTTGATAAAACTCCCTATCGTAACCAAGAGTATGATACAGGAAAATACTGATTCAGTAATTGCGGACGAGTTTACAAAATTTCCGAAATCATCACGTCTTGATATAAAACGTACATCTGGTTCGACGGGAAAATACCTTAAAATTTACTGGTATGACAGAGACGAGATCAGATCTATGGTACCACTTTGGCTTGTTCGTAACAGGAAATATAAAGTCTCGCCTGATATGAATTACTGTGCTTTTTATTCGGCTCTTTATAAGGCAAACAGTATTATTGATATTAATGAAATTACACGTGATAAAAATTTCCTTGGTTTTTCAAAATTAAATCTTTCTTATGAAAAAATGGTGGATTATTATAAACACCTTATCGATTTTAAGCCTGTTTGGATGATGCTTCAGCCTAGTATTGCATATATGATGGCTGAGATAGTCAAAAAAGAAAATCTTCCTGCACTTCCAAGTCTTAAATACCTTGAACTCAGCGGTGAATACCTCTTTGATCATTATCGCAGAGAAGTTGAGGATGTTTTTGGCGTTAAAGCTGTTAATATGTATGGATGCAATGAAACCAATGCTATTGCTATCGAGTTGCAAGACGGAAATCTTCATGTCCTCGAAGAGAATGTTTTTGTTGAAGTTCTTAAAGATGGTAAGCAGGTTTTTGATGAAGAGGGAGATATTTACGTAACATCTCTTAATAATCATGCTATGCCGTTTATCAGGTATGAAACAGGTGATCGCGGAATTCTCAGCAAAAATGGAGATGATCTCATACTTGATGTTAAAACAGGTCGTGTAAGTGAGTATGTTTCTCTTGAAAATGGCAAAAGGCTTAACAGCTATACTATTTCAGGCGCTATGGAATATACAAATGAAAATATGCAAAATGTTATCAAACAGTATCAAGCTGTTCAGACAGGGATCGATGAGTTCAAAATGATAATGGTCATTAATCCAAAGTTCAAAGGCTGGAAAGAAGCCGTTGAGGAGTGCTTCCTTGAAGAAATAAAAAAGAATCAGCTTAAAGGAAGTAATTGGACGTTTGAATGGACAGATATTATTTGCCCTGAAGCTGAAACGGGTAAATACAGATTCTTTAAGAATATTATAGAAAATAAGAAATGAAGAAACGAATTTCAGATTTTAAAGAACTATTTAAAATTATTGTATTTTGCTTTAAAATATGTTTCAAGTCATCTAGATTTTACCTTATCATAAATCTGATTATAAGCTTCTGTTGTGTAATTTTACCGTTTTTATCAATCTATATAAGCAGCCGAATGATAGGATATATTACGGACAGCTTTATAAATAATGCGCCATTTAATGATAAAATAAAAGGCTTGATATGGCTGATCATATTTACACTTTTGCTGAATATATTATCTGATACATTGCAATCGCTTTCAATGTACATTAAAAAAATGTATTCAGAACAAATAAGCTTTAGTTTAAATAACGAAATAATAAGGAAAGCCGCTCATCTTGAAATGAAATATTTCGATTCACCGGATTTCTTTGATACACTTAATGATGTCAACTATAACAGCAGTATGATATCAAACATGGTATTTGTTGTTTTTGATTTTCTGAAAGTATGCATACAGTTTGTTATAGCATTCATAAATGTCGCAGTTTGGAAATGGTTTGCACCGCTGATCATACTTATAACCGCTATTCCGACAATGCTTGCCAAAAAGAAGCAGCTCAACTGTGAGTATGATTTCCAAAGGAATAATATGAAGTATGACAGGCAGATGTATTATATTACAGATATATCGTTAAGTCGAGAGAATGCTCAAGATGTAAAAATGTTTGGGTTATTTCCCGAGCTCAGACAAAAATATTATAATATCTGGAACGAAATGTTCAAAAAGAAAAAGTATATTGCAAAGAAGTATACTATTATTTCAATGATACTTGATTGTCTTCCCCAGATAGTTATCGTTGGCTTTTTACTTATACTTGGTGCAAGTGTTCTTAAAGGAAGTATGAGTATGCAGAAATACTCATATATTAACGGTATCATCAATCAACTTGCTAGTCTTGTTCTGAGTGTGATTATGAATTACAGCATTATCTTTGACAGTAAGATACGTATTAAAAACTACATAAAGTTCATGGATATGGAAACGGAAAACGACAAGGATAATGGTTTAGATTTTGAAGGTAATGATTTTGAGATTGAATTTAAAAATGTCTTTTTTCGATACAATGACGAAAGCGATTATGTATTGAAAGGAATTAGTTTCAAAATCAGAAGCAATGAAACGACTTCTCTTGTTGGAGTGAACGGGTGCGGAAAAACTTCAATAATAAAACTCATACTTCGTTTTTATGAACCAACTGAAGGTCAGATACTTCTTAACGGAAGGAATATCGGAGAATATTCCGTAAAAAGTGTCAGACGGTTGTTCAGCCCGATGTTTCAAAACTATAACAATTATGCGTTCTCCGTAAAGGAAGATATTTATTTATCAGACATTGAAAACAAGAATAATGATAAAAGAATACATTCTTCTGCCGTTCAGAGCGGAGCAAATGAATTTATTGAAAAGCTGGATGAAGGCTATGACACTTATCTTACAAGACAATTTGAAGAAGGCGAGGAGCTGTCAGGCGGACAGTGGCAAAAAATAGCACTTTCAAGAACTATTTTCAGAAATTCTGCCATGTACATACTTGATGAACCTTCTTCTGCGCTTGATGCAGAGTCTGAAGATGAGTTATTTGCAAACTTTGATAAAATGTTTGTGTGTAACGGTGCGATACTTGTCTCACATAGATTATCAAATGTTAAGAACTGCAATAAAATAATAGTAATAGACAATGGTGTTGTTATCGAAGAGGGAACACATGATATGCTCATGAAAAATCACAAAAAATATGCACATATGTTTGAATTGCAGGCAAATAAATATCAGTGATCGAGGAGTAGAGAATGAGTGCCTTTAAAGCCGCAATTATTGATGATGGTGCTGCAAATTGCTTGTTTAAAAATGCAACAAATGTAAGCTTCGATGAAGATTTGAATATCCAAGAAGATGCTTTTTTCACAGACGAAACGAACCATTCATCAACTTGTGTAAATATTATAAAAAAATATTCTGATATAAGTGATGTTGAATGGTTCAATATCAAAGTTATTAATTTCGAAGAAAGAGGCAGAATAGATTGCTTTTTAAAAGCTCTTGAATATTGTCGGAATAAAAATGTTAAGCTCATACACCTTAGTATAGGAAGCCGTAATTTTCGGGATCGTAAAAGTATAGAAAAAGAAATAGGGCTTCTTTTGAAGAGTAATACCGTGATCGTTGCTTCGCTTTCAAATGAAAATGAATATACCAGTCCGGCTTGCATTGATGGAGTTATTGGAGTCAAATGCTCAAATGATCTACGTGAAAATGAGATATTTTATTTAAATAACAGCTTGGAAAAAATTAATTTTCTGGCTTCCTCAAGGCACATTATCAGACGTGGGCAGACTCTCGAGTATTGCGGTTTGTCAAACAGCTATGCAACGCCTGTTGTTACAGCAGCTGTAATTAACATATTAAAAGATGATAATAGCCTCAATGTTTATGAAGTAATCAATAAACTCAAGTACAGTTCCAAAAAAGCATGTAATATTTCTATGCCTAAAGCATTCATAAATGGAACAGAGGATATGCTCGAAGCTCCGATTATTCTTATAAACTTAAAAGACATTTCTGTTCAGAAAAAGCTTATAAAAGAGCTGAAAGACCGTTTCCTTGAAAATGGCTATAATACTTTTGATGATTGCAACCGCTTTGCCGATCAGCATGAGTACTTTGGAAATAAGCTTGTGAATTATCTTATATATATAGAAAAATTCTATAAAAATGATGTAATAATTCTTGGATATACAGATTCTCTATTTTTTTCGTGCTTTTCCAGCTATGATATTATCATTTCCGATAATAAGACTGATGGGTTAGGTAATAATGATACAAAATATATAGAGTATAATAATACAAACAATATTGATATTTATTCCCAAATAATAACATTATTTGAACAAGGAGAAAATAAATGAATAACAAGCCTTATATCAAACTGCTAAAAACCCCCTTAGGAAAATATTTTTATGATGTAAACAAGAACAGTATAGTAAATATTAGTGAAGAGGTTTATGATTACCTAAAGTCTGATATTGAAGATGAAAAGCCTACAGAAAAAGTTGCAGAACAATTAGAAAAACTTAAAAGCAAGGGGTATCTTTCTAATCGAAGAGTAAAAGTTGTAAAGCATCCGTTAACAGATGAGGCGGAATATCATATTGATAATAAATGCAGCAAGCTTGTATTGCAGATCACACAGAACTGCAATTTCAGATGCTCTTATTGTCCTTATACAACATCTGATTTTTATACGACTCGAACACACAGTTCTAAAAGAATGAAAGAGGAAGTTGCGATGAGAGCAATCGAATTCCTTGCAGAGCATTCAAGATGCAGTGAAATGGTATCTATCGGCTTTTATGGCGGCGAACCGCTCCTTGAATTTGAATTGATGAAGAAGCTCGTTGATTATGCTGATGAGCTGTTCATAGGCAAGAGACTCTCATACACAATTACAACGAATGGTTCATTGCTTACAGATGAGATAATGAGTTTCCTTGAAGAGCATAATTTTGATTTGATGCTGAGTATTGACGGAACAAAGAAAGCACATGACCGAAACAGAAAATTTGCCGCAAATGGTAAGGGTACATTTGATACAATAGAGCAGAATTTAAAAAATGTTTATAAAACACATACGGATTATTTTTTGAAAAACGTAACTGTAAATTCTGTTATAGATCCTCGCTTCTCTGCAAATGAGTATTATGAACTTGAGAACAAAGACGAGATGTATCGTGCTGTACGTATGCGCCGTACATTGATAGATGACGGTAATAACGTCACCAAACATGGAGTTGATGACAAATACACGTTTGAGAGTAATGTTGTACAATTCAAAGCGCTAATGTCTTTAATAAATCGTTATCCGAAAGAAAAACTTAATAAAAGTATTGTTAACAATGAACTTGTTGCGAAAGAAATGGCAGATCATTACCTGCAGCCTCAGGACATGATGCCGGAAGTCAGTGCACCTTCAGGTCCGTGTGTACCGGGAAACAAGCTTTTTGTTGATGTAGATGGTGTAATACATTTATGCGAGAAGGTAAGTGAGACTTCAAAGGCATTTGTTCTTGGTAATATTTATGATGGCTTTGATTATAAGAACGTGAAGAAACTTCTTAATATAGGCGCTCTGACTGCTGATGCTTGTAAAAATTGTTTTGCTTTTAATTTATGTACAGTCTGCCAAAAGGAGTGTAGCTCAGGTGACGAACTGTCTGATGATATTAAAAGAGAGGCTTGCAGAAAATCTAAAGCTGAAGCTATAGATATGTTGTATACCAACATTTTTTATAGCGAATTGAATGGCTTGCTTGACAGAGAGGTGGTATTAAGATGAGAATTGCAATATATCCGTTTAATGACGAATGCATGGTTTTTTCTGATTTTAAAGATCTGTTGTCTGAAGACTATTGTCTAAGCGAGGCAGCCTCACCCAGAATATGGGGATATGTCGGAAATAAAATCGAAACTGCGGATGGTACTGAACAAATAAAAACATCGCCTAAAGAATTTGTAAAGGGAAATGATATTCTTCTTATACCTGATATAAATATTGAACCTGCAGCCGAAAAAGGTATTATCAAGGAATTGGTAAACTACATTCCGTCTGTAAAAAAAGTTATATGCTGCACTGAATTTGTTCCTCCAAGTATGAAAAAATTAAGTGAAGCATGTGAAAAAGCAGGAGTGGAATTTTGTAATGCAAAGGATTTTTCATCAGGTGTAAGTGAAGCAGGAAAATATAGTGATTCAGAACAAAGGTATGCATATCTTGATTCGGATAAGTATGTCAGGTCATTCAAAGAGTTTGCTAAATGTGAAACACCTATCGTTGCAATCTCAGGTGAATGGGAATCTACAGATAAGTTTCCGATACAGCTGAAACTTTTACGTGGCTTGCGAAAACGTGGATATAAGGTTTCAATGATAGGTTCAAGTCTGTATTCACGCTTTTTCAGTGTTATTTTTTTCCCTTCATTTATGTTTTGCAGCAGCATAAATGAATCTGATAAACCTCATCTGCTGAGTAGGTTTATCAAGGCAATATCAAGAGTTGAAGAGCCTGATATTATCATAATTGGAGTTCCCGGATCTGCACAAGCTTATAATTATTTAGAAACAGATAGGTTTGGCGTACTTCCGTTTATTACTTTTCAGGGAATCAATCCTGATTATTTCATCTTTTCAACAATATACAGGGAAGATGGAGGAACAATACTTGATGAACTCTCAAATATGTGTAAGTACAAATATGGTGTAAAACCAGATAAATTGCATATTTCAAATCTTGATATAAGTTCAAGTACATATTATGATGATGGAATTGTATTTGATAAAGTTAACAGAGGAAAGGTTAATACTGTTATCAGCAAGGAATACGCTGATCGTGACCGGTTTATTATTAATGCAATGGAATCCGGCAGCGATGATATTATCATACAAGATCTGATAGATAAGCTCAGTGGTTAATGCTCGCTATTGACGCTTAAATTTGAAGATACAAATTATCAGAGGAGAAAAAGCATATGGAATCCATTAAAGAAAAAATAATATATATAATCAAAAAAAAATTTGATCTGAAAGTTGATATAACAAATAAAGACAATATATTCTTTTTATCAAATGAAATAGGTTTTAATTCAAGACAAATGGTTTATCTTGTTTTGTGTGCAGAAAAAGAATATGGCATTAAATTAGCTGAAAATGTTTTTGACGATGAGGATTTTTATAATCTTAACGGTTTTTGTAAAAAAATAAGCGAATGCCTTGTAAAGGCAGCGTGAAATATTTTTATACATAAATTTCTTATTTGATTATATTAGCAATAACAATTATAACAAGAGAAATACTAAAAATCGGACTGATAATTAGATAACCAATAATTTGAATATGGAATGTGATAAGTCCGAAACCCTTTTTACGCTTTCGTTTATTCGAGAGTCGGCGGAAATTCGAAATAATAAACTTAGAATTATAAGGAGTGTTTAATATGAGAAAGTTAAACAAAGTAAATGACAACATTAATTCAATTGAAATGTACAAAAAGTATAAGTGTGCAAGCAAGTGTGTAACATACCATGTTTGCAGTTGCGTATGGACAGCATTCAATGATACTGGTATGTATCGTACTAGCGGCTGGAACGAAACAGACGAGTACAGCAAGAATAAGACAAAAGAGTCTTGGGCTAAGTAATTAACCACTAAGAAACTAACTACATAATTTAGAATTAAACCAAATCCGACTCTAAGGTTTAAATCAGAGGACTTGAGAGCAAATATTATTATTTGCTCTCAAGTTTTTCATAATATAACGTTTAAATTTTCAGAACCAGTATTAATAATATTTTTGAAAGATGATACTGATTTTTTTTAAAAGATTAGGAAATATTCACAAATAATTCGTGAAAAATAAATGTTGATTTTTTATCACAGCATATAAATCCATTCTTATTTTTTAAAAAAAATTAGGAGTAAAAAAAATGAACAATCAAGATAACACAATAACAGTTGGAATAATAATCGATAAAAGAGGTGATCCTCCATATGTAAGTGTAAATAAACTATGGAAGGAAACAGCCGATATAATCGCTGAAAAATATAATGTTGTGGTTTTTGAGGTGGATTCTTATTATATTGAAAACGATGATAAATATAAGAGATTCGTCGAAAAAATAGATCTGCTGTTTCTGCTGTCGCCGTATTATACTATTGACAGAAGCTATAAGGAATTCCCTGTTGTTTTTTACGGACTAGGCTCTCTTCAGAAAGGTGGAGCATGGTTAGTGGATAATCACGACAGCTTCAGGTCATATGATAAAGTTATACTGAACTGTACAAGCTGTATGAATATCTTTGAAAAACTTGTAAAGGAGCAGTCACTCAGCAGCGTGCTGATTCCATTCGGCGTTGATACAGATGTGTTTTTACCTTCTTCGGATAAAGCAGTATTAAGGGAGAAGTACAATATCCCCAAGGATAGCTTTGTAGTTGTTTATTCAGGAAGGATAAATCACCAGAAGAACCCTACGCTCCTCTTGAGTGCCCTTAGGGATCTCAAAGAAAAGTACAGTAAGCTCTTTTTTATGTTTATAGGCTCTTTTGATAATTTTTATATCCCAGAATTTAATGAGAATAAAACAATTGATATAAAAAACGTATTTTTATCCGAAGTTGAAGAATACGAATTATCATCGTGCATAGCTTTATTTAAAACACAGGATAATAGAAAAAAATACAGTGAATTATTAAGCCTTGCTGATATCGGAATTAATGTAACGACGCTTATCAGTGAAAATTTCGGATATACTCCTGTTGAAATGCAGGCTTGCGGACTGCCTGTAATAGGAACTTCATGGGGTGGGCTTAAAGATACGATAATAGACGGTGAAACTGGATTTTTAATTGAAACCGTTCACAGTAGCTTTGGTGCAAGAATAAATTTTGAACAGCTGAAAAACAGGATAGAACTACTTATAAATGATGATAAAATCAGAAAAGAAATGTCATTGAATGCAAGAAAAAATGCTGAAAAGAATTATTCTTCCAAATTGTTTTCAAATAATATCAACAATCTGATCAAAGAAACCTTATTTTTATTTAAAAGTAACAGAAGCAATAATGATTATTATGTTGATATCAGCGTAAAAGAGATGTCGCGAAAAATACATTGTAAGTATCCGGAAAATCGCCATGTTAGCTGGGAACATCTTCATCCAGAGCTAGATTATGAATTTTATGAAATGATTTCATCGGAATGTGCAGAAAAAAAGAGTGAGGATACGGTATGGTTTAGGGAAAGCGTTATTTCAAAAGGATTTGACTGGGAATTAAAGAATGGCAGATTTGTCTCATTTGATTCGAGATGGAATACAGAGCTTGAGTTATGGAACTGCCATTTCAGTGAGAAAGAGAAATCTGTCATGGAGAATATAATCTCAGGCGAAACTCTTGATGCGCTTATTACAAGGTCCAATATAGAATATGTTGAAATTTTGGATGTTATGAACGCTCTTTCTGATAAAGGACTTGTTATTCCATGGAATACAGCAACTGTTGAGCAAACTCAAACAGCAGCATTTGTTATCCCGCATTACAATACAGGAAATAACGAGGAATTGTTTTGGCTTGAAAAAACTTTAAATAGTGTAAAGAACCAAACAGACAAAGACTGGAAAATTATAATTGTTGATGATGCTTCACCAAGTGATTATGTTAAAAGATATCTAAAAAAAATATCCGTAAAATGGCATGATAAAATGGACATAATTTTCTTAAGGAAGAATAAAGGCCCGGGAAATGCCAGAAATATAGGAATACTTAGAGCTGCTATGCTTGGCTGTCCATTTGTATTGTATTTGGATTCGGATGATATTGCAGCTTCTGAAAGATTGGAAAAAACAAGAAAAGCCTTTATGGAACATCCGGCAGTGGGAGTTGTTTACAGTTCGTTTGATGTAATAGACGAGAATGGAAGGTATGTTGATGGTAAAAAAATACTTCCTTCGATACAAGAAATACAGGAACAGCTCAGAACAGATCCTCCACAGGGTAAAGGTGTATGGCGAAAGATCGCTCTTGAAACAGGATATATCAATCTTACGTCTTCAACTGCGGTCAGAACTGATATTGCTCTAAAATATCCGTTTCCTCAGGAAAGAGTTTCAGAAGATTATTATACATGGCTCATGTATTCAGCAAGCGGATGGGAATATATGTATTTGGATTCAATATGCACAAAATACAGGATACCTCAGTCTAGGGACGGATCAAGAGCGCGTAATATGATGGGCGGAAATCATCTGTTCAATCTGAGAAAGAGTATTGTTGATGTGAAGGGATTTCAGAGGGCGCTTGAGCTCGCCTGCCATAACGGAGAAATAAAGAATTATGATAAGAGTATTCTTATGATCTCTTTTTTAAAGAGAAAAGCAGAGTCAATGATAAAAGATGGCGAAGATGAAATCGCCAATGAATATTATAAAAAGGCAGATAGAATTGAGCAGTCAATTCTGAGGGCTTAATAGGAGAAAAAAATGTCTATTTTACTTACAAATTCAGTTGCGGTCGCAGGTCATGAGAAAACCATAAGTATGCTGAAAGACGGTTTTTCGTCTTTAGATGCGATTGAAAGCGGAATAAGACTTGTAGAGTCGGATCCATACGTGAAATGGGTCGGCTATGGCGGTCATCCAAATATGCTCGGTAAAGTTCAGCTGGACGCCGGCATAATGGATGGTTCAAATATGCATGCAGGCGGAGTAGGTGCAATATCAGGATATGCACATCCTATATCTGTTGCAAGAAAAATAATGGAAGAGCTTCCACATGTTATTCTTGTAGGTGAGGGTGCTGAAAGATTTGCAAATGATTGCGGCGCTGAAAAATCTGACAATATTACTGACAGTGCAATTGCTGATTGGAAGGAGTGGCTGGAAAATCATCTTACTGACGATGAAAAAAAGAAATGGCCTGATATTTCACTTATTAGACCATCGCAGCTTACTGCCTGCAATAAGACTGCAAAGGGAACAACCGTCTTTCTTTCAATTGATCAGAAAGGCAATATAAGTGCAGGATCAAGCACCAGCGGATGGAGTTTCAAGTTCCCTGGAAGATTGGGCGATTCTCCAATGATAGGTTCAGGGATATATGCTGATAACAGATATGGTGCAGCAGCTTGTACAGGAATGGGTGAGCTTACTATTCGTTCAAATACGGCTCATTCGGTACTTATGTATCTTAAAATGAATATGAGCTTAAGAGACGCTTGTTGTGAAGCTTTGAATGATCTCAGACATATCCAAACTGATTTTAGAGGCGGAGTTTCCATTTATGCAATTGATAAAAACGGTGAATACTGCGTTGTATCCGCCAAATCAAAATATGACGGGCTCCCTGAATGCGATCCGTTTTTCTGGTATTGGAACGGTTCAGGCGAATCTGTGGAAAAGATAAACGCAGAATGTTTTGAATGGTAAAAAAGTTTTTGAGGTGCTATATGCTTGAAGAATGGCTGCAGAACAATTATTTTAAAGATAAATCAGGAAAAATGAACTGTATCATTGATTCTCTTGGTGACTGTTTTGCTCAGGCAACATATGTCATTGGTGGTAATTCATTAAAAAAACCTGATTTTTATAAGGCGTACCTTAACGAGAGTACGATCGAGCTTCGCGTAATAAATGATCAGATGTGCTATCTCGGAACTAAGGAAAATGTTTGGAATAGAAAAATTGTATCGTTCTATAGGATCAATGGAGAGAGCACAGCATCAGAAAAAATATCAGGATTGCTGCAAAGCGGAAAAATCGCTATAATTTCACCAATAGTTGAAAAGCTCCCCTTTGAGGAGCTTTATGATCCTGATTACAAGGAAAACAAACAGAAATCCGAGCATTTTTTTTCTATTATTTCAGAAGACGAAAACAATTTTTATTTTATTGATAATCCTGCAGTTATCAATAAGAAGAATTTTGTGCCATATGAAAAAAATGAAGAGATTGGAATTATAAACAAAGAATTTTTTGAGGAAGTTTCAAAGGGCTTTTGTATAGTCGGAACACCTTTGTTTAACCTCAAAGCTATCAATAAAGCAATAAAGAAAAGTAAAGACGTTTTTAAGCTGTCTTATAAGAATTATAATAAAAAAAGCTCATCTGACGGAAAAATAACTACTCTGTACGGCAGAGAGGCTCTGAAAAAACTGGCTGATATATTTGCCTCCGGGAGAATGCAATTTTCTCAAATTGCGCCTTCGGGTGACAGAGATCTTATTACATATTTTCGCTGGAGAATTTGGCATATAAAAGGAAGAAGAAATCTTCAGGTGCAGTATCTCAAGGATGTTTACAGTACCGACAGCGAAGCAGTATGTGATTTGAAAAATGCGCTGGAAGAATCCATAAAATCATGGGGGCTTTTAAATGATAATATGTATAAGGATTTCTTAAAGGGTAAACCGGATGTCAATGACAGGTATATTCCTTTGATTGACAGAATAATCAATGCTGAAACTGAACTGCATTCGGCATATCATTATTTTCTAAAAAACAACTGAGGAATAATACGATAAATCACAGTTTAGTAGGGCGTTATTATATTATGAAAAAAATCCTGCAATTATTTTATATTTTAGAAAGAAAATAGAAAAAACCGTGATACAATTATTTATAGTATAATGAATGAGTGGTTATATTAGTTCTAAGAATAATCACTTATTTTAATAGAATAAATGGAGAATGATGAAATGAAAAAAAATTTGAAAGCTGAAGTTTTAGCGATTATAACGTTTGCAGCTATGATAAGTGGTGGCTGCAGTAACAATAAAATCAAAGAAGAAACGGTCAAAGGCGGTTATGTTGAGCAAAAGCTCGAACTAAGCAACGATATTGAATCTGTTTCGGAGTTTTATAAACTGAATGGAAAAATAGTTGCTTATGACCAAAACAATTTGACCCTTGTTTCATTTTCTGAAGAGAATTCTTCGCTTGAAGATGAAGATTTTGAAATTTGTGCGATCAATGATTCGACACGCCTAATAAAAAGTATAAATGATAGCAGCCACAGTTTTGAATACATAATCATTCAGAATGACAAAGAAATTAAAACAGATATTGCCAATACTCAGCATATGATTGCTGCAGATTTTTCTTCTGACGGAAGGCTGTTTGCTATAGTTGACAATCAGTTCGTTGAAATAGATACTACAAGCGGCAAGCAAAGAAACATTGAAACTGTGGGATATTTAATAACCGCATTTGATGTAGTAAAGGATAATGTATATTATTCAGACGAAAAAGGACTGCATATATATGATTATAAAAAGGGCGCAAGTGTTGAAACGCCGGATGTACTCAATAATATTTTCAAATTAGAGGAATCGGAAAACAATTCCCCGAATATGCCTTATAAAATCTGTGCAGGCGACGAGAATTCCATTCTTATTGGCTGTTCTTCAGGTATTTTCAGATATGTCATGAATGAGAGCCATACTGAACAAATTATAGATGGTACAAGGTGTTCAATAGGCAACAAGTTAAAAAAATTCACTTCACTGGAATTCTGTGATGATAACTCGATAATTGTAGGTTTTGATAACGGTGAGATTTATAAATATGTTTATGACCCTGATTACACAAACCAAATAACAAGTACATTAAGCATTTACAGTCTTGATAACAATGATGAGTTGAAGCAGATGATAAATACTTTCGCATCATCTCGTCCTGATGTCAGAGTCGATTATAAAGTAGGACACAGAAATGGTATGACATATCAGGATGCGCTTAAGGAGTTTTCTGTATTGATGCTGTCAAATGATGCGCCTGATATTATAATGTTTGAAGGTATGGATATTCAGAATCTCATAGATAAAAATATGCTTTTAGATTTATCTAAAAATGAAAATGAGTGGAATAAAGATAATAATCTGCTTGATAATGTTGCAAAGTGGAATGAAAACGAAAAAGGATTATACTGTGTAACAACACGCTTCAGAATACCCGCTGTTTCGGCTGAAAAGAAAGCTCTTGAAAAAATAAACAGCTTCTCTGATTATGTAGATTATATGGAAGTTTGCAAAAAGAACAAGAGCGATTCTTTTATTATTTCAACATGTTTAAGTATGAATGAAGTTCCGCATATAGGCTTTGACTGTGTGGGAAATAGCCTGATAAACAATAAAAAAGTTGATAAGGCGAAGGTAGAGAAGTTTTTTTATGACTGCTATAGATACGGTAAGTGTCAGTATGATATTCAAACAGTTTGGACAGATGCATATTTCCCTGTTGGAATGGGTGAATACAGTTTTGCTTCTGCTTTTTGCAATAATCTTGCAAACGAGAATACCGCTGCAATCGGAACGATCAATACTTTTGAGAAAGATCTTAACTTTGTAACATCTCTGGATTCATCAGCCAATAATTTTAATATTGATTATAAATTTGGTATTTCTGAAAATGACGGATTGTTTATTTCAAATTGCACATTGGGAATAGCTAACAAAAGCAAAAATCAAAAGGAAGCTATTGCTTTCCTTGCATCTGCACTTGACAGTGAAAAGCAGAAGACAACATGCGGAAATGGTTTCCCTGTAAATAAAGATACGCTGGAATGGTATTACAGTAAAAAAAATCAGAAAGCAAATTATGATGATTATAAAAGAATTTTGAACTTTGAAAACGACGATGTTGATCGTGTAAAGGTTGAATATATGGATGACACTGAAGTTTCAAAATTCAAAAGCTATATTAATTCTCTCAAAGCTCCATTGGAGATGGATTATGCAGTTATGGAAATATTCGATAATAATGCGTTAAAATGCATTAAAGATGAATTAACACCAGCTGAAGCGGCAGATGAGGTTGAAAGACAACTTGATTTAAAAATGAAAGAGTAGAATGTAAATGAAAAAAGCCAGAATATTCATTAATAAAAATGCTTTCTTGTTTTTTCTATTGCCGAGCCTTTTGGGAGTAATGATATTTATATTTATTCCTTTTATATATTCGTTCCTTAGATCATTCAGTTCAGGGGGAACGGGCGGCTTTGCAGGATTTGAGAATTATAAAGATGTGTGCTGCAATGAAGCTTTCGGACTTGCAGTAAAGAACACAGCATTATTTACTGCTGTTTGTATACCTCTTCTTGTCTGTATTTCGTTTGCAGTGGCTTATGGACTATCAAGGATTAAATATGTCCGTCTTATCAAATCTGTGCTTCTTTTTCCAATGGCAGTTCCGACAGCTGTGCTTGTCCTGATATGGCAGATTCTGTTCAGCGATATGGGATATGTCAATAAGATACTCACTGATTTTAATATTGGAAAGGTTTCTTTTTTGAATTCTTCAGCTTCATTTGCTTTGCTTGTAGGAAGTTACATATGGAAAAATCTTGGATATACTGTCCTTATTTGGGAAGCAGGTATACTGGGTGTGTCCGATTCTATAATAGAAGCCGCAAAGGTTGACGGAGCAAATGAAAGACAAATACTGAGCAAGATTATGCTTCCGTCGCTTAAACCGACATTATATACAATAAGCATAATTTCATTTCTGAATTCATTTAAGGTATTTCGAGAGGCTTACCTTATTGCAGGCTCATACCCTCACAAAAGCATTTATCTTTTGCAGCATGTATTCAATAATTGGTTCATTAATCTTGACATTCAAAAAATGGCTGCGGGTTCGGTCCTAGTCTTTCTTGTAATATTTGTAGCAATCTCGTTTTTAAAGCATATTTGGGACAGTAAGGATGAATAATATGAAAAAGATAAAATCGTTAGTTTTATTTTTGATATTTGCTGTAATATGCTGTATTGTGATGTATCCTGTGTTACTTGTTGTAATACTTCCGTTTCAGGACAGCCTTGAACTGAACAAAACATTGTTTCCGCTTGATGGCAACAGTACACAGTTTGTACTTATAGATTATTTGGTACTGTATCCAACCTTGGATAACTTTAAGGAGTTGCTTTTTTTAACGCCTGATTTCTATAAGGTCTTTTGGAACTCAATTTATATAGTATCTGCAATATTGATTTTTCAGCTGTTGGTTTCTATTCCTGCCGCCTGGGCATTTTCACAGTACAGATTTAAAGGAAAAAATTTACTGTTCAACAGTTATGTTTTATTGATGCTAATGCCTTTTCAGGTTACAATGCTGTCACAGTATCTGGTGTTGGATAAGATGGGAGTTTTAAATACACGCGCATCTGTTATCCTTCCCGCAATCTTCTCAACATTTTCGGTTTTCCTTATATATCGAAAGTTTTCAGAGATACCGCGTGATATATCTGATTCGGCAAGAATTGATGGTGCAAATGAGCTAAAAATATTATTGCATATAGGAATACCGCTTGGGAAAAACGGAATAATCGCATGTGTTGTTCTGACATTTCTTGATTTGTGGAATATGGTAGAGCAGCCGCTGGCATTTATTAAGGATAAGAAGCTTTTTCCTCTCTCAATGTATCTTCCTATGATTGGAATGAATAACTCGATATTATTGCTTACAGCAGCATTAATAACGTTGATACCTTCTGCATTTGTATTTTTTATTGGTCAGGATTATCTTGAGCAGGGAGTAATATCTTCGGCGTTAAAGGAGTAGAAATGGATAACAAGTTGAAAAAAAGAGCATTCAAAGCGTTCGGAGCGTTTTTGACTTTTATGTTTTTGATGACTTTTATTTCAAGAATGTATTATACAAGCAAGCTCCCTGTAGTATCTGTATCTGAGCTCAATATACAGAATCTTTCTCATGTTGTCAACGCAGACGGAACTTTGAAAGCAAATAAAAAGATTCCTATAATCGTTCCTGATGGATTCAGAATTGACGAGATAAAAGTTAAAGTCGGAAACGAAGTGAAAAAAGGAGATCCGATACTTCAATTGGATAACGTATACCTGGATAAAATGATAACTCAAAAAGAAAACGCTTTGAAGTCTCAGATAACCAATTCAAAAGGGGCTTATTACGAGATCGGGAAAATGCCAATATTTATACCGAGCAATATCAGGGTATTTAATCTGTTTGTCCAAAGCGGAGATTATGTTAATGTAGGACAGAAAATTTTATCGGTTGATATGGACTATTTGTATGAGTATATCATCGAACTTCAGAATGCAATCGATGAAAATATCGTTCAACGTGACAAAAGCTATGAAGAAAATGACATTGCATCTGGTGACCTGTATAACCAACAAATAGAAAATGGTTATGCTGTTATAGATAAATACAGAGCGATTGCAAACAATGGAGGCATCGTTTACAGCAATTATTCTGGAATTGTGACCGATGTAAATATTGAAGTCGGTTCTGTTTCTACAGATGAAGCTGTAGTTACGATAAGTGAAAATCCCATTCTAAATGCTGAATTTTCGGAATTAGACTCAGAACTTAGCGAAATGAAGAATATCCGGGAGCAGAACGGTGTGATAAACAGTCCTTGTAACGGAACGGTTTCTGAGGTGCTTGTTAATTCAGGCGATTTTACAACTATGAATGCAGCTTTCATTTTCAGTGACAATTCGGAGGGATTCACATTTTCTGCGATAATAAATGAAGATGATTCTAAATACTTATCTTGTGACGATAATGTTACACTGTCATTTAATGCAGAAAAGTTGATAATGAACGATATAAAAATCGAAAACATCTCAAAAGAAGATGATGATATAAAAGTAGACGCTTTTATCAATGATGAAAGGTTAACGGACGGAATTATGGGAAAGCTGAAGTATACCGTATATTCGCCCATTACATATGTTTGTCTGGATCGTTCTGCTGTAAATATTGACACTGACGGATCTACAGAAGGATATATTTACATAGTAAGCGAAGTCGACGGATTTCTTGGAGAAGAATATATTGTAAGGCGGCAGAATGTTTCTATTGAAGATTCAAATAATAAATTCATCGGAGTTACTTCATTTTTCATTGACGAAAACGAATATATAGTAGTTAATTCATCCAAAAAACTGTTCGAAGGTCAGAAAGTTAGGATAATAAAATGAAATGATGAACGAAATAAAAAATGTTCTTGATATAATTGAAAACTCTGCGAGAAAAAATTCAGAAAAAATCTCCTTTATAGATTATGAGAAAAAAATAACTTATGCTGAGTTGTTGTTAAAGTCTAAGGCGATCGCATCCTTGATTTTAAGGAATAATATAAGAAATAAGCCTGTGGTAGTACTTGTAAGGCATGATATTGAATCATTAATAATGCTTATTGGTGTTTTGTACAGTGGAAATATTTATATGCCTTTAGATTGTAATCAGCCGTATGACAGGGTAATTTCTGTTTTGGCTACTTTAGAAAGCAATATTATTTTGTGCCGTGAATGTGATAAGAACCGATTTCAAACTAAAAAAGACATACATTTTTTGATGTATGAGGAAACGGCTCAGATTTCAATAGAATTTGATCTGATTGAAAAAATAAGAAAAAATATTGCGGAAACGGACCCGATGTGCTGTTTTATTACATCGGGAACAACCGGCACTCCAAAAGCAGTTCTGAAGTCTCATCAGAATATCATAAGTATGGTGAAAATATTTACAAAAAAATTTGATTTTTCCCATGATGATGTGTTTGGATGTCAGACTTCATTTGAATTTGATGTTTCAAATAAATCTGTATTTATTTCATTGTATATTGGAGCAACAGTTTTTCTGATACCAAAGACTATGTTTAGTTTTCCAGGAAACTTCGTTTCAGTAATGAATAATAACAAAGTATCAGTCATGATTTGGTCAGTATCGGCATTATCTACACTTGCATATATAAAGATAATGAAAAAAGAAAAAATACTGTATGTGAAAAAGATAATGTTTTCGGGAGAACCTATACCTCTTTCAGTTCTCAGATACTGGAAAGATAATCTTCCTGATACGTTGTTCGTTAATTTGTATGGACCAACTGAAATGACAGGAAATGCCCTGTACTATGAAGTGGATGAAATAAACGAAAAATCCGTTCTGCCTTTGGGAAAAGAATTCCCTGATACATATGTTTACCTTTTAGACAGTAAGCGTCAGCTTATAACCGAAAAGAATACTGTCGGTGAAATATATATAGGCGGAGAAAGTTTGGCACTTGGTTATTATAACGATAATAAAAAAACAGCGGAATCCTTTATACAAAATCCGTTGAATGTTACATATCCGAAGACTATATATCGCACAAGAGATATTGGTTATATAAATGATAACGGAGACTATGTCTATGTTGGACGTGAAGATTTGCAGATAAAGCGAAACGGATACAGAATTGAAATTTCTGAAATAGAAACTGTAGTTTGTAATTCGGGTGTTGTATCGGCTTGTTGCTGTATATATAATAAGATCAAAAATAAACTTTTTTTGTATTATCAGTCAGAAAGTGACTGTAAAAATGTTTTAATTGAAATAATTAAAAAAAAGCTGCCAATGTATATGATACCGGATAAGCTGATACGAATAAAAAAATTACCGCATAATTCTCATGATAAAATTGATCGAGAAGAACTTATAAAAAATGAACCGTACTGTGATATATGATAAAATAATAGTAATCGGCCTCGGAAAGCTAGCCTTTCAATGTGCTGAGAAGATCAGGCTTTTATATGATGTTGATGTAGTATTGTATGATGTCAATGATGAACCTTCAAGATTTTTGCAAGTTCACTCTTTAAAATGCGGCATAATATATGTTTTTGCTGAAAAAGGGAAAAGTATTTCGTTAATTGAACTTGAAGAAAAAAGAATATTATTGTTGAGTGTTTATAATCCGTTTATTATTCCATCGTCAATAATAGAAAAGGAAAATATTGATGCAATAAATCTGCATCATTCTTTCCTGCCGGAGCATCCGGGAATGTATGCGGAGGCTTGGGCTATTTATGAACAGGAAAAATATTCAGGAATAACGTGGCATCTGATGAGCAGTAAAGTAGATGCGGGCGAGATAATAGTTCGGAAAAAAGTCGTCATAGATGACAAAACAACATCATATAGCCTTTTATGTAGAATGAACGATACTGCCTATGAAGCATTTGAAGAGATCATAGGAGATATAATGAATGGCAGTATCAGAACATTATCTCAGAAAAAAAGAAATGGCAAGCCTCTTCATTTGAAAAAGGATAAGCCTAATAACGGATTCCTTGAACTGAGTTGGGATGCTTCTAAAATAAGTGCATTTTTAAGAGCATATGATTATTTTGTTTCGTCCCCGTTCGGAAGCCCTAAATTATGGTTTGACGATGATCTGCTGACATGGAAAAAGTATGCTATTGAAAAGCAGGAATGCAGTACTGAAAAGGTTGTGTTTGAGAATAATAGGTTGGTTATTTCAAAAAACGGCTTTAAAATTTCCCTTATTGGTATAAAAAAAATATAATCATCTGATTTTGAAAACAGGCTCATTGATCATGATTTGTCACCTTATATCCAGACGAAGACCGACTCTGAAGGCTATTCGGATGAAAATGAATATCGGATACTTATGGATGAAAAATGTTGCTTGATCTCATATCAGACAAATTATAAAGGATATAACGATAAGCACACGGCAGTATTCAGTCTTGACGATTATGAATTTAATTCGTCAGATTTCAATATGAATGACGCTGTTGCAAAATACGAAAGCCTGAAGGCAGACCTGAAAAAGAATAACAATAATGCAGAATACTGCTATTTGAAGTCAAAGTGTCATAAACCAATCTTTCCCAAGGCGTTGGTGAGACCAGATTACAAGAAGAATGATGTGCAACTATGATGTGTATGCCGCTCAGACTTCTGCCACACCTTTCCGCTGTTTGCCCACGGACTGTATATTCTACATTTATAAGGTGTATCACTTGAAACAAAGCTTGAAGTAGCAGATAAGGTTTATAAGGACACAGGAATTTATGCACAGTTCATGACATGGGCAATAAGAAGTGATGACGGATTCACAGGAATCGATCCGTTCAATTCAATAGATGGCGATGCAAACTGCGATGGTATCACAAACGCTGATGCTCTGGCAATTCAGAAAAAGCTGTTAAAGCTTGATTAATGACATTTACTTCCATACTCCAATATATAACGGTAGTCCTCGAAATTAAATTTTGCCCCGCCCCCTGTCAAGTAGACAGCGGAAAAAATAAAAATATTCTATTTATTTACCAAAAGCAGTCTGTGCAATTTGTGCAGGCTGCTTTGTTGTTAGCAGTAACTGGCAATCACCTTTTGGAGTGAGGAGCGTAGCGACGAACGGAGAAAGGTGCTTGTCGCGGCGCCGGCCACCGGTCATGTAGCAGAATATACTTCATGATATTCCATTCAGTTCCTTGGGCAGGCTCAAAATACCAGACTGAGGAGAGTCTTTAAGATAGTAACTTCGTAACCGCCAACCACACCCTAACGTTGATTCGGCACTAAAAATGCGATAAAATAGTTTCAAAGGGATTTACCCCGAAAGGAGCTGAGAATATGCCAACAATCAGAGAAGTAAAAACCGAGCTTCGTCACAGGGAGTGGGCAGAGCAGATACAGGAATGCCAAAGCAGCGGTATGACCGTAACAGCGTGGTGCAAGGAAAAGGGAATCAGTCAGCACACATACTACTCACGCCTGAATGTGGTGAGAAAAGAACTGCTGAAACGAGCTGGATTGCCCTTGCAGCAGATCGTACCGCTGAGTGTTTCTCAAAGCGTCACCTGTACTACAGCTACGGTGCAAACACAATGTATTGCAAACGGTGCTGAACCAGAGAAGGCAGAACCGGCTTTCGCACAAAAGGTGATCGTTCGTAAGGACGGGATCGAGGTCGAAATGCCGCCAGATATATCTGAGGAGCTTCTCCTTAAGCTGCTGAGAGGTCTGAAAGAATGCTGAAAGACTTAACTGCTGACAATATCTACATCGTCTGCGGACATACGGATATGAGGAAGTCCATTGACGGACTTGCGGCACTTGTACAGCAGCAGTTTCAGCTTGACCTGTTCACAAGCAGTGCGTTTCTGTTCTGCGGCAGGCGCAGAGATCGTATGAAGGTGCTTTTATGGGAAGATGACGGCTTTCTGCTGCTGTATAAACGTCTTGAAGACGGGAAATTCTCCTGGCCGCGCAATGAACAGGAGGTCAGGAATATTACCCGTGAACAATTCATCTGGCTCACGCAGGGACTGTCGATCGATCAGCCAAAGGCAATCAAAAAAGTAGCCGGCGGTGTGGATATATGCTGACTTTTCCACGATGAAAATATACAGTAATGTGGACAATATTTCTATGCTTCAAGGGCACTCTTTTTCTTGAAAAATCGGGCAGATCATGGTATAATCAGAGTATCATGAAACGTCCGGAAATTCAGGGAAGGGAGTGCTTTTGCTATGACATACGAAGAACTGAAAGCAGCATATGAAGCTGCGGTGCAGAAGTGCTCTGAGCTTGAAAAAGAAAATGATGAGCTGAAAAAATCGAACGAAGATAAAGACTTGCACATCGAACATCTGGAAGAGCAGATACTCAAACGGAACAAGATGCTCTTCGGACAGAAAAGCGAGAAATCGAAATTCATCTGCAATGGACAAATGGATCTGGAAGGCAATGTGTTTAATGAAGCAGAAGAATTATCGAATCTTTCTGCTGCTGAGCCTACCGAAGGTTCCATCACAAAAAAATCGAAGAAAACCGGAAAGCATCGGGGAAGAAATGAACTGCGCAGTGATCTTGAAACGAAAGAGATCGTGCATACACTCCCCGAAGATCAGAGAAAATGTGCTGTTTGCGGCGGTATTCTTGTGCCGTTTTCAAAAGAATACATCACCACACGGCTCTGTATTATCCCTGCGAAAATCTTTAAGATCACATACTTTCGTGAGGTCTACAAATGTGAACACTGCGATAAGCACGGAGATAAGGCGAATATTGTGAAGGCTCCGAATCTGACTCCTGCGCCTGTCATTCCGAGAGGTCTGCCGGAAGCAGAGTTGATCGCATATATCGCTGAGGCGAAATATCTGCTTGGCGAACCGCTTTACCGTATGGAACAGCACTTCAAGATGCAGGGCATCTATCTGAACCGCACATCACTTGCAAACTGGATCATCAAAGGTTCAGAATGGCTTGTACCTGTTGTGAAGCACTTCTGGAAGTATGCTTCCTCGAACCCGTCCTGAACGCTGATGAGACTACGCTGCGTGTCCTGAAAATACAGGGAAAGCCCGTGAAAAAGCTGGGACAGATGTGGGTGGTCTGCACAGGAGCATCAGCAAAGCTTCTGATCGCGATCTATACCTATCGGGACAGCCGCTCCAAGGTGACCGCCGAGGAGCTTCTCGGAAGCTATGACGGTATCGTGCAGACCGATGGACTGGGGTCTTATGGTTCGGGAGAATATCTGCACGCAGGCTGCTGGTCGCACGCTCGCCGCAAGTTTGTGGACAGCATACCTGAAAATGATAAAAACAGCAAAGCGGCAAAAGCTGTCGAGATCATCGATAGGGCATTCGCTTTGGAAGCTCAGGCAAGAAAAGATAAGCTTCCGCCAGAGCGATTGCTGAAAATGCGGCAAAAGGAGGTCAAGCCGATCATAGAAGAATTCTACAACTTCATCGGAACGCTCAGACCGAGTAAAGGTTCACACCTTGGCGCGGCGGTCACCTATGCCCTGAATCAGAAAGACAAGCTCCTTCTGTTTTTAGATCATCCCGAAGTGGAAATGACAAATAATCTTGCAGAACGCACCGTTAAGCCTTTTGTGATCGACCGTAAGAATTTTCTCTTTTCTGCGACGGATAAGGGTGCAGATGCGAGCGCTCTCTTCATGAGCGTGATCGAAACAGCCAAGCGAAACGGACTGAATGTGTTTGGTTATCTCTCCTATCTGATGCTTGTTCTCCCTTCATGGGGCAAAACACCTTCAGAAGAACAGCTTGACAGCATCATGCCGTGGAGTGATGCACTGCCTGAAACCTGCCACAGAACATATCATCAGATTGTTGAAAATGAGGCTGAGGTCAAGTGACAGCTTCTCATCCACAGTATTTCATAGTAACTGACAGTATTTCACCGCACAGTAACTCACTGTGATTCATTGTGATGAACCGAATACGGAATTTGAGCCGAGGTTAATCTCGGCTCATTTTTTTGCCCGCTGGTCTGGTTGGCGCTTACGTTTTACCGAGAATACCAAAAGCAAAAGTTGATGCGTGACAATCCTGTTGTTGAGATAGCTG
>JAZQPR010000225.1:0-3258 GCA_045628605.1 Oscillospiraceae bacterium | reverse complement strand
ATTCTTCTCCTGCCGTTGAACGTCTTAACGGCTATTTTGATGCAATGCAGAAACATAACCTTTATTATGATGAAAATTATTATATTTACGGTGATTTCTGGAAACAGTCGGCTTATGACCTTGCTGACAGAATAATCCGCAAGGAAATTGATAAACCGGACGCTGTTGCCTGTGGAAATGATGTAACTGCTACCGCTCTTATTGATGCACTTGAAAAAGGCGGATTCAGAGTTCCTGAAGATATTGCTGTTGCAGGTTTCGATTACAGTCCCGGTGATTTCAACGCTGATTCAACTGTTACAAGCTATAAACGTGCAAATTTTCAGCTCGGTGCTGATTCATTCCGAAGACTTTACAGAGCAATCACAGGTTCTGTTCCTTCAAGAGTAAAAAGACCTGACGAAGGACTTGTTGTTGCACATTCATGCGGATGCAGCAGATTTAATACTGTTAAAAGCAAAAAAATCCGTTACAATAATTTAACCGAAAAATTATATTATGATATGGTTTATCGTGATATTGTCATGGAAGCCGAAAATACACCTGATATTTATTCGGCAATCGATGTTATTACTCATTATACATACTGTCTCTACAGATACAATAATTTTTCCATATATCTTAAAGAAAGCTTTCTGAATGAACTGACAGGCACTGATATATGCAGCAGTACTCTTGACAAAAAAGACAAAATGAAAATGGTAATGAAAAAATATTCATCGGGAAAAGTTGAATATGGTGACAATACATTTTCTGCAAATAGTATTCTTCCCGACTATACAAGTGAACGAAACTATCCTTCTGCATTTTTCATTTCACCGCTTAACAGCATTAACCGTTTTTTCGGTTATTCAGCAATATCCTACGGAAAGAAAATCTGTGCATATGATAAAGCGTATTTAATGCTTGGAATTAACATCAACAATATATTTGAGTTTTTCAGAGTTAAGGCATCATCCGAACACAGACTCAGTAATTCAAGTACAGATTTCGTTACAGGTCTGCCATACTATCAGAACTACAGTGAAATCGAAAATAAACTCAATGAATACAAAGAACTTCTCAGTATTGAAATAACTGATTTCAGAACCATGATGCTAAGCAACAGTACAAATGAATTTGACAGTAATCTGCGCAGATTCGCTGATATACTGAAATCATGCACCACATCCGATGATATAATCTGTGTAATTCAGCACGGAAGCTTTACAATTATCGCTCATCAAAACGGATATGCCGAAAAAATCTATGATGCGCTTAAAGGTAAAAACGGCTATATTTCACCTTTCTCATTCACAATAGGCGTAAGTGAAATCACAGACAATGAGACTGTCAGATTCAGACAGATACTGCGTCACTCAGCGATGAATACTGTATATACCTTTTCAACAAGGAAAAACAATTCTGCTAATGATTTGTTTGAAAAGCTGTGTCTGCTTAATGAAGAAATGCGAAAAGCTCCGCAGAACGAATGGAACATTGAAAAAATAAGCGAATCAATGCATCTGAGCAAAAGCTATCTGCAAAAGGTTTACAAATCTTATTTCGGAACAGGAATTATAGAAAATCTGATTCAGCTCAGAATGGATCTTGCTAAAAAACTGCTTGCCAATACTAACCTTACTATAACTGAAATTGCTGAAAAATGCGGTTATTCTTCTTATGTTTATTTCACCAAGCAGTTTAAAAAATCTGAAAATATTACTCCTTCGGAATTCAGGGTGGGATTGAAAAAGACAGGCTGTGATATATGATGTAAAACAAATGGTTATTACGATATTCCATATGACAAAAATTTATCCCTGAATGATTGATAATGTTATTGTAATTTTTTTGAAGAAAATTTGTCTTGAAGCTGAAATTTTAAGTAACCGCCTGATAACATTCCCACCTAATACAAGAAAATCCCCGGGTTTCGTGAACTGACCCCAAAAAGTTAGACAAACTTTTAAAAGAAAACTTATGCAAAGCGACTAAGAGAGATCTTGGTCGCTTTTTTATGCGGCACAGAGCCTGTACTCAACGGGTGACAAGCCATCGAGTTTCAGCTTGATTCGTTTCGTATTGTACCATTCAATATATGCCTTGAGTTCGGCAATGAAATGTTCAACAGAGTCAAACTCCTGCAAATACAGAAGTTCTGTTTTCAATAGTCCGAAGAAATTTTCAGCACAGGCATTGTCCAGACAGTTTCCTTTTCTCGACATACTCTGCTGAACGCCTTTGTCTTTCAACATTTTCTGGTAATGCTTGTGCTGATACTGCCAGCCCTGATCTGAATGCAGAATCAATCCGGTACCGTCTGGAATTTTGGCAAATGCCTGTTCCAGCATATTTGTTACCTGCTTCAAGTTAGGATGATAGCTGAGATCATACGCCACAACCTCTCCGTTGAAAAGATCGATGATCGGCGACAGATACAGCTTGATACCAAACAGAGCAAACTCTGTCACATCAGTTACCCATTTCTGATTTGGCTTATCCGCTTTGAAATCACGTTCCAGAAGATTTGGTGCAATTCTGCCTGCTTCACCTCTGAACGAATTGTATTTCTTCATGCGAACGCGGCAGAATATACCCATTTTACGCATTAAACGCTGAACGGTCTTGTGGTTTATCCTATGCGTTTTTCTCAGTTCTTTCGTTATCCTGCGATAGCCATAGCGTCCTTTGCTGTCATTGTAGATCTGACGTATTTCCTCTTTGATCTCTGCATACTTGTCCGGCTTCGGATTCTCAAACTGCTTGCTGTAATAGTAGTAGGTGCTGCGAGGAATTCCGGCAATATCTATGAGCAGACCTACCTTGTGTTCATGCCTCAGTTCCCAGATCACTTGTGCTTTTTCTCTTGCCGTACCCTCTCGGCAACCAAGGCATTCAATTTTTTTAGGTATGCGTTCTCCGCACGAAGGCGCTGAACCTCCGCAATCAGATCCTCTTCAACCTTCTTCTCCAGCTTCGGCGTCCGTCCTGTTGACTTTCGCCCTCTGCGTTCGATTCGCAGTCCCTCCGCACCTTCTTCCAGATAGATGCGCTCCCATGCTGCTACTGAATGATGATCTGGTATGTTAAACTGCCGTGCAGCTTCATGATAGCTTAGCTTTTCTCGATGCATTGTTTCAACAACTCTGATCTTGAACTCCGGCGTATACCGCCTATTCGGTTTCCCTTTTGGCATAAAAATGCCCCCTTTCGTTAGATTTCAAATTGGTATATCCCTATTATACCACATTGTCTAACAAAAGGGGAGCAGTTCAT
>JAZQPR010000224.1:0-14536 GCA_045628605.1 Oscillospiraceae bacterium | reverse complement strand
GTGAATGCTATGATGTCATCTGCCTCCAAGTAAAATCGAGTTTATATCCTCTGAATAAAAACAGGTCGGATAAGTTTATACAAACATAACCGACCTTCGCTTTTTATTCAATTTTTCTGAACTAAAGCATTGCGTTATCTGTCTAAAAAGGAGACTTACAATAAATTGATGCGTTTATCCTATTTCACGCAAATTATGTCTTTTCATCAAAAAAATTTTCTTATGTCTTACATAATTACACTATTATAATAGTGTAATTATCATAGTTATATTTTATCTATCGACATAGTCGCAGCAGCATTCAGGCTTACGTCAGCTCTGATTCCGGCTATATAGTTAAAATATCCCTGACATGCGATCATTGCACCATTATCTCCGCACAGTGATACCGGCGGAACATAAAACTCAAATCCGTTTCTGTCGCAGGTTTTTTTTAAAGTGTTTCTAACGCCTGTATTGGCAGATACACCTCCTGCAAGTACTATTTTTCTGTATCCGAGATCATTTGCAGCAAGAATAGTCTTTTCTGTAAGCAGCTCTGAAATTGTTTTCTGAACAGATGCAGCCATATTCGCAGTATTAATCTCAATACCTTTCTGAGAAGAGTTATGAACTGTATTTATTACTGCTGTCTTAAGTCCTGAAAAACTGAAATCATATCTGCTTCCTACAACTTTCGGAACAGGAAGTTTATATTCTGAAGCATCACCTTTAGCTGCAGCTCTGTCGATATGAACACCTCCCGGATAAGGGAATCCGAGAGAACGTGCACATTTATCAAAGCACTCCCCCGCTGCATCATCTCTCGTCCTTCCGACAACACGGAATTTCGTATAGTCAAGAACTTCTATTATATGGCTGTGACCGCCGCTTGCAACCAGACAAAGATACGGCGGTTTAAGTTCAGGATGAGCAATGTAGTTCGAAGCAATATGACCTGCTATATGATGGACCGGCACAAGCGGTTTTCCTGATGCCATTGAAAGACCTTTTGCAAAATTCACCCCGACAAGCAGGGCTCCGATAAGTCCCGGTGCATATGTAACCGCAATCGCCTCCATATCATCAAGTTTTTTTCCTGCTTTCTCCAGAGCTTCACTTACAACAGGAAGAATGTTTTCACAATGTCTTCTTGATGCTATTTCCGGAACAACACCTCCGTACTTTTTATGTTCCTCTATCTGTGTTGATACTACAGAGGACAGAATGGTTGTTCCGTTCTCAGAAACACTTGCTGCTGTTTCATCACAGGAACTTTCAATACCTAAAATCAACATAAAATGATCAACCCTTTCGTTTAGTCATAAGCAGGGCATCCTCATCAGGATCTCTGTAAAATCTTTTTCTTCTTCCAACCATCGCATAACCGCATTTTTTATAAAGATGAACTGCACCTTGATTGCTTTCGCGAACTTCCAGATTAAATGTATCAACATTTTCCGGAAGCATTTTTTCTGACTCTGAAAGAAGATATTCTCCCACACCTTTTTTACGAAATGAATCCGAAACAGCAATTTTGTCAAGATTGGCTTCATCAAAAATATAGGACCATGCTGCATATCCGGCAAATTTTCCTTCACACTCTGCAATAACAATATTGTATGAATCATTTGAAATACTGTCAGAAAATGATTTTTGAGACCACGGATCCGAAAAAACCAAGCTGTCAAATTCCGACAGCATCTTTGCATCTGCTGTCTCAGCCCTTCTGATATCAGCCCTTTGCTTCATACCAGGTTTCTCCTCTCTGAACATCAGCTGTAAGCGGAATGCTTAATTTAACTGCATTTTCCATTTCCTCTTCCAGACAGGCAGCCGCTCTCTCTGCTGAAGCAAGATCTGTTTCCACTATCAGTTCATCGTGAACCTGAAGTATCAGCTTTGCATTCAGCTGTTCCTTTTCAAGACGTCTGAATACTCTTACCATTGCAATTTTTATTATATCAGCGGCAGTACCCTGAACAGGTGTATTTATCGCTATTCTGCGTCCTGCAGCCTGTACCATTTTATTGGAGGCTCTAAGCTCCGGAACCGGTCTTTGTCTGCCGAACATTGTTTTTACATAGCCTGTCTCTTCAGCAGAATTAACAGTCTCATCCATAAATTTCTTGACGTTCGGATATTTTCCAAGATAATTTTCTATATATTCTTTTGCCTGAGGTACTGATACGTTTATATCTTTTGAAAGAGAAAATGCGCCTATTCCGTATATTATTCCGAAATTAACAGCTTTTGCAGCACTTCTCATCTGAGAAGTGACCATCTCTTCCGGCATTCCGAATACCTGTGCTGCTGTGGATGTATGAATATCGGTTCCGTCAGTAAATGCTTTCTGCATATTTTTATCATCACACATATGAGCCATAATTCGCAGTTCTATCTGACTGTAATCGGCGTCTAGAAGTATTTTTCCTTCCGATGCCCTGAAAAATTTTCGCATTTCTTTTCCGAGTGTGGTCCTGACCGGAATATTCTGCATATTTGGTTCAGTTGAAGAGATTCGTCCGGTTCTCGTTTCTGTCTGCTTAAAAACGGTATGGATCTTTCCGTCTGATGAAACAGTTTTCAAAAGTCCGTCAACATATGTAGATCTTAATTTTGAAAGCTGTCTGAATTCAAGGATCATATCTATTACAGGGCTCATCGGTCTGAGCTCTTCAAGAACATCAGCATTTGTAGAATATCCGCTCTTCGTTTTTTTCTTTGCAGGAAGTCCCATCACTTCAAACAGTATATGTCCAAGCTGTTTCGGAGAAGAAATATTGAATTCTTCACCTACTGCATCAAAGATCTCCTTCTGACTTTTTTCGATTCTCCCGGAAAGCATTTCTCCAAATTCTTTAACGCCCTGAATATCAACACAGATTCCTTCAGTTTCCATAGACGCAAGCACTTCAGTCAGCGGAAGTTCCGTATCATAAAACAGGCTGTCCATATTTTTGCTTTTTAATTCGGCTGAAAGTTTTCTGCAAAGATTTTCAAGGCACAGTATATCTGAATCCTTATCTTCAGGATCATACTGAACCCTGTAAAGAGCACAGAGCTTATCAATATCATACTCACTAAGCAGAGGATCGAGAAGATATGCAGCTATCTGAACATCAAATATGGTTTCCTTAACTTTTCTTCCTCGTTCAAACAAATACCTGTACGTTTTTTTTGCATCAAAAGTAAATTTCTTTCCTGCAGTTTCAAAATACTTTAAAATCAGTTCCTCAGATGCTGTCTTATAGATTGATCCTCCCGACAGTATCTTTACAGAACCATTATCAGTATCAAATACATAATATGAATCTTCAAATGCCGAAATATCCTGCTTGGTTAATTCTTTTTCAGCAGGTCTTACAGGAAGTCCCGGCTGAAAATATTCATCCTCTTCCGGCTCCTCAGCTGCAGCAGGAGAAATTCCAAGCCTGTCAAGCATCTTGAACATTTCAAGCTCAGTAAGCAGCTTGCCGACAGCAGTTCTGTCCTCCGGTTTGTCCAGATAATCAGAAGGTTCAACAGAAACAGGAGCTTCCCTGCAGATCGTTGCCAGCCATTTGCTTTCCTTTGCAGATTCCTCGCCTGATACAAGCTTATTCTGAACACCTTTTGAAAGTCCTGCTTCTTCAATTGAACTATACAGTTTTTCAATTGTTTTATATTTCTGAATAAGAGCAGTCGCTGTTTTTTCACCTATTCCCGGAACACCTGAAATATTATCCGAACTGTCTCCCATAAGAGCTTTCAGATCAATAAGATGAATCGGTTCAAATCCATAGTTTTCTATAAAAAGTTTCTCGTCATAATTAATAGTTTCCTTGTTGGTAACCAGTCTGACAGTTACATTGTCATTAATAAGCTGAAGACTGTCTCTGTCACCTGTCAGAACAACACAATTATCACCGTTTTTTCTGCACATTTCAGAAAGCGTTCCAAGAATATCATCAGCTTCATATCCTTCGCATTCTATAACACTGACACCCAGACCTGCGAGCAGTTCTTTAACGAAAGGAAGCTGCATTGCCAGTTCATCAGGCATACCCTTTCTGTTGGCCTTATATGAGCTCACAGCCTTATGTCTGAAGGTTTTCGTTCTCATGTCAAAAGCAGCAGCAACACAATCCGGTTTTACTATATCCAGTTCTTTAAGATATATATTCATAAATCCGGTGACAGCATTTGTAAAAACACCTTTTTTATTTGATAAAAGCCTGATGCCGTAAAACGCACGGTTTATAATACTGTTTCCGTCAATAACCAGCATTTTCATATTGAAATACCTCCAAGAAAGAATTTACACTATCTTTTTAATTATAACAGATATTTATAAAAAACACTATGATTTTTTCAGATTTTATGATAAAATAATTTCAAAGTGCTTTTTTATTGACAGCTGACCTGCTTCAATTTCTGAAACAGCATAAATAACAGAATGTGAGAGATGTATCTTTATGGATTTTATTACGATTGGAAATGTAAAAATTAAAAAAACAGCAGCACTCGCCCCAATGGCAAGTGTTGCTGACAGAGCATACCGTGCTCTTAATTCTGAATTCGGAGCATCTTATACGGTAAGCGAACTTATTTCTGCAAAAGGACTGTGCTATAACGACAGTAAAACTGAAGAACTCTGCAAAATAACCGAAAGAGAACGCCCCTGCGCTCTTCAGCTGTTTGGAAGCGAGCCTGAATTCATGGAAAAAGCCGTAAAGATCTGCCTTGAATATAAACCGGATATCATTGATATAAATATGGGCTGTCCTGTCCCGAAAGTTGCCGGAAACGGTGCAGGCTGCGCTTTGATGAAGGACCCGGTTCTTGCATCCGAGATCGTCAGCGCTGCCGTCTCTGTTTCTGACGTTCCTGTGACAGTCAAAATCCGAAAAGGCTGGGACGAGGAACACATAAACGCTGTTTCTTTTGCAGAAGCAATGGAAAAAGCCGGTGCAAAAGCAATAGCAGTTCATGGGAGAACGAGAAATCAGATGTACTCCGGCAAATCAGATATAGAAATAATTAAAGCTGTAAAAGAAGCTGTCTCTGTCCCGGTAATAGGAAACGGAGATGTCAGATCGCTTGATGACTGTATCAGAATGTATGAATATACCGGATGTGATCTTGTAATGATCGGAAGAGCTTCATACGGCAATCCATGGATCTTCAAAGAAATCGACAACTATTACAGCGGAATGGAATTTTCAGCTCCGTCGCTTAAAGAACGCCTTGACACTCTTCTTTATCATATCAGACTTACAATAGCAGATAAACCGGAACACATTGCAATGCGCGAAGCCAGAAAACACTCAGCATGGTATCTGACCGGAATGTATGGTGCAGCATCCTTCAGAAAAAGATGCTACGAACTTTCAAGCTATGAAGATGCTGTCATTTTATGCAGGGATTTTATAAATCTTCAGGAAAACAGAGAGGATAGACAATGAAATATCTTACACTGGATCTTCACGGAAAATCACTGGTTCAGGCAAGGAAAGAGGTTCTCGATATTTTAAAAAAATGTCCCGCTGATACGGTTTCCATAGAAATAATACATGGATTCCACAACGGGGATGTAATTCAGAAATATATAAGAAGAGACCTTAAACACAAAAGGATCGAAAGAAAAAGCATCGGACTGAACAACGGATCTACAACACTTATACTGAAATCACCTGAACTTAAATAAAAAAATGTTCCTTACGGAACATTTTTTTTATTTCGGTTTTTTACTGTTTTATTTATATATTCCGGTCTGGTTTTGGAATAAACTATCTTTTGTTCACTGTAAAGACCATTGTCTCCTGAAACGAGATATGAAATACCGCACACGACCGCAAAATACGGAACAGATTTTATTCCAAAAAGCTCAATACTCATAAGAAGCGATGAAAGAGGGCAGTTTGTTGCACCGCAAAACAGAGCAATAAGTCCGATCCCTGCCCCGAACGAAAAATCAATATGGAAAAAAGGCGATGCAAAGCTGCCAAAAGCAGCACCTACGAAAAATGCCGGTATTATCTCTCCGCCTTTAAATCCGCACCCTAAAGTTACAGCCGTAAACAAAAGCTTTACAATAAACAGATAAAATTCCGCTCTTTCAGAAAAACAGGAAGCTATTACATCTCCTCCTGCTCCGTTAAAAGTCTGGCTTCCGGAAACCAGAGTCATAATAATTATTATGACCGACCCGGTTAAAACCCTCATATATTTATTTTTTATAGAATTCTTAAATACTTTTTTTGTTTTCTGAAGTGAAAAACAAAAAAATCTGCAGACAAATGCACACAGAACAGCAAAAGGAACAACTTCCGCCAGGATGTTGGAACTCAGATCCGGAGAAAACATTATTTTAAACGATGTCGGCTCAACGCCAAGTTCCGTTGAGATCCTGAAAGCTACGATTGAAGCCGTTACGCAAGGTACTATTGCACTGTAATGCATTATACCTACACTTATTACTTCTATAGAAAAAATTGCTGCTGAAACAGGTGTACCGAAAAGTGCGGAAAAACATGCGCTCATTCCTGCCATTACTATTATTTTCTGCTCTTTTTCCCCGAGTTTAAAAAGATTTCCGATCGCAGCAGAAATACTTCCTCCTATCTGAAGTGCAGCACCTTCTCTTCCTGAGGAACCGCCGAGAAAATGTGTTATTACCGTACTCAGAAAAATTAAAGGAGCAGTTCGGAACGGAAGTTTTCCATCTTCCCTTACGGCTAAAATAACAGCGTTTGTTCCCTTGTCATGTTCCATCTTTGATGCATTATAAACAAATACGATTGCTGCTCCTCCTAACGGCAGAAAATAGATCAGCCACGGATGATCAGACCTTACTTCTGCAAGAATATCTATCGAATAATGAAATGCCACACCCGTAATGCCAACGATACAGCCTGTTGTAACTCCGGCAAGAAGCCAGAAAATAAGCATTTTAAGGGTATTAAATGTTTCTCCAAACCAGTTTTTCACTTTTTCAGTATAATCCTGCACTCTGTTCAGACCTTTCATATTATTTTATTGACACACCAATAATAAGTATATCATATAATTGAAGCTTATACAAGAAATTTTCATCAACTGATAAAACATATAAAAATACAATTGGACATAACAATCAGCCATTGTAAATCCTTGACTTTCATAAACAAAATTGATATAATTTAATTGTACATTGTACAACCAAAAGACAATTAGAATAATAAGAAGAGGTGAACAACTTGGCAGTCAAATTTGGTAATAATCGAAATGTCCCGCAGACATCATGCCCTTCTCAGGAAGCCGGCAGTACTTCTCAGGCGAATAATGCATCTTTTACAAGATACGTCGGTTATAATGATAAAACAGAATTTGAAAATAAACTTATCGATTTGTATGCCAATACGCAAAACAACGGATTGTTCTTTGACAAAAACATTCCTAACCCTTCCGGTCCGGAAGGAAACAGACTGAATTCTATAAACGGAATAAACGAAGCTTTAACTAAAGATAACATAACCAAGATCCTTACCACTCTTGCTTCATCCGGAAATCTTGATTTTTCAAAAATCGGAAATGGTCACAGTACCGCATCTGCAGCAGAAATAATATATAATTCCATTGAAGAACTTAAAGCAGACGGCAACAATGACGGCGCAATAAAAAATCAGTTTATCAAGTTTATCTGCTGGTTTATGAGATATTCAAATTATCAGACATCCAATGTTTTATTTATAGGAAACATTACAAAATCTGAAATTTACTGGTTTAACATATTAAGCAAAATGGGATGCACCATCACTTATGTAAATTTTGAAAGTGATGACTGCTATTTAAAAAATGACCCGAAATCCAAATATTCGGTTCTTGTAAAAGGCAGCTCTTTTGTCCCTATTAATATAGATTTTCATAAAATCAATCTGAAGGATTATTCCCGTGCAAAACAAATACAGAACATTGTTTCCGCACCGACATCCGTAATGGTCAAACTGCTTAATACAACTCCTGAAACCATGTCACATGATCTGATATCAGACCAGACAGCCAGAAAAGCGTCCATTATGTGTACGGACTCAACTGTTCCGGTTTATTTTCTTGCATGTTTCGGTACAGATGAAGATATAAGCATTTATAAAAACATGCTGTTCAATCTCAAAGAAGATCTGACATCAAAGAAAAAACAGCTGGTGCTTATTACAGAACTTGCAAACCCAAATCACGAAGAAGCAAACACATTTTATCAGGTTGTCAATACCAACGACAATACAATGATAAATCTCATTGCTTCAAAAATAACAGTAAGCGACAATCTTGGAAGAACAGCTCTTATTCAAAAAGCATTTGTCGAATCAATGAGTGCATTTGGCACAAACAATCTGCATAATGCCTGCATTACTGTTGCTGCGTGGATCAAACGCTATACCTCAGGTCTGGATCTTTTCCAGAATGATCTGCCGGTAATTTATTTCTATGGAAATATTAATCCGACCGGAGCTGTTTTTTTAAATATTATGTCAAAAGCAGGATTTGATGTATTTTTCTTCTGTCCTGACAAATCAATGCAAAATGTATTTACCGGAGTAAATTCAAATGCACAGATTATGGAAAAGCCTGTGTCTGCAGCTGTTACCCCATTTCCTGACAAACTAATAAAGGTTAAAATGGCAACCAGTGCATACAGTGCAGAACAGTCTCTTGACACACTTCTGTACAATGACAATGTGATGTTCAGAGAGCATCAGTTTACACGCGCACAGAACCAGACACTCAAAACAACTTATGAAGAACTTAACCTGATGTGGCATCAGGAAGCGAAGTACAGAACGGGATTTGATTCAAAAAATAATTATGTCATCATCCCAAACATCTTTGCAAAAATAAACGGCATAAAAAATAATGATGTAAGCGCATATTCAAAAGAAATTCAGTTTAAACTGTCCCCATTGTCTGTTTATTACAACAGAATCCCTTTCTTTAAACCCGGAAATTCAAACGATTATTATGGTGCTCTGTACAATGGGACACAATTAAAAATAAATGAATTAAAAAAATCAAAATATAACAGATTCAATTATCTGAACGATGATCTTCAGAATTATATTTTTGAAAAAATGCAGGAAGTAATAGACAGCGGATTTATTGATATACCGGTCAAAGATCTGGTTCCGATTGTTATCAAGACCGGATTTTACATGCCGCCTAATCTTATCAAAATAATTCAGAATTTTGATTATACAAAAGATATTCCAAAAATAGTAATTGTTTCCAACAGTAAGTTTACTTTCAATATTTTTGAATGTGTATTGCTTGTATTATTAAATCTGATCGGATTTGATATAGTTATTTATACACCGACAGGATATAAGAACCTTGAAACATATATCAAACCTGATGCTTATGAAGTATTCAACTGCGGTGAATTCAAAGACAATTATGTAACACAGAATTTTAAAATACCTAAAACCATTCCTCATGAAAAGGAATCCTTTTTCGGAAGATTATTTAAAGGAAAAAAATGATCCTTTTAAATATATACAGCCGACAGAGCTTACAGCTGCATAGAGCTGACGGCTTGTAATTTTTTTATTTAATGCAGCTGAGAAACGGAGATGTAAAATGGCACTAAATTTTAGCCCAAATTCAGAAAAAAAACAGGAACCAATCGAAACAACTGCGACAGAAACTACTGTTCTTGAAGCAGAAACTAATTCAGTAATTAACGCCGCTGTGACTGCAACAGCACCCGAACCGGAATTTAACATTCAGCTCGCAAAGGAAGAAATGAAAGCAGAAATCATCAACAGTGATGAAATTGATAAACTTACTTCACAAATTGATGTAAACAATCCGAATTCTGTAGTAGCATTCGGTGCTCCGGTAGCAGAAGAAATTTCAAAAGCAGCAGATCAGGTTCTTAATTCAATGAATATGCAGCAGATCAACGACTCAGGCAAACTTCTCAAAAATCTTGCTGAAGTTATGAATCAGTTTGACAGCAAAGAACTTCAGGAAGAAACCGGTCTTAAAAAATTATTCTCAAACACACAGAAGACACTTGATAAAATTCTTGGAAAATATCACACAATGGGTGATTCCATTGACAAAATCTACGTTCAGCTTAAAGGCTACGAAAAAGAAATCGGAGAATCCAATGTCAAGCTCGGCAAAATGTTTGATGCAAACATGAATTATTATGATGAACTTCTTAAATACATCATGGCCGGCGAACAGGGCGTTAAAGAACTTGATGCATATATAGCTGAATATAAAGCAAAAGTTGACGCTGATCCTGATAACGGTCCTCTCAGAATGGACTATGACAATCTTACTCAGGTCAGAGAAATTCTCGATCAGCGAGTAATGGATCTTAAAATTGCAGAAAATGTAGCACTTCAGACCATTCCAATGCTTAAAACAATGCAGTATTCGAACCTTAACCTTATCAGAAAGATCAATTCAGCATTCATCATCACAATGCCTGTATTTAAACAGTCACTTGCTCAGGCTGTTATGCTTAAGAGACAGCGTGTTCAGGCTGATGCACTCAAAGCTCTTGATGACAAGACAAATGAAATGCTTATCAAGAATGCTGAAAACGCTGTAGCTCAGTCCAAGATGACTGCACAGCTTGCGTCAGGAAGCTCTATCCATGTTGAAACACTTGAAAAGACATGGACTACTATTGTAAACGGTATCGAAGAAACAAAACAGATCCAGGAACAGGCAAGAGCAAAGAGAGCTGAAGATTCCAAGAAGCTCGAAGTTCTTAAAAAAGATTTTCAGGACAAACTTGGCGTATCTGATCCTAAGTTAATAAGCTCCAAATAAAAATTAAGTTTTCTTTATATTATTACAGAGGATGCAAACACAATTTGCATCCTCTGTTTTTGCATTTCATACCATTTTTTTGCATTTTAGGAAAAAAGAATTGAATTTTCATTTCCAGTATTATATAATAATATCCATAAGATGTAAATATACCGGTAATATTCATTTCTTATGATAAATATTTAGAAATGGAGTTCAGTTAATGAAAAAACTACTTTATATTCCCATTATTCCTTTTATTATTTTTCTCATGGCTGTTGCTTTTAGTCTGCACTCAAAAGCAGAATTACAGACAGAAGACATTCCGTTCAGCCTTGAATCACAAAAAGGAATACAACCTTCTGCATACTGCATGAACTCAGATGGAACAAAACTCTCTGATGAATACTCTTTCAGCGGATACTTTTGCATTCCGGGATACAGCGATAATTCAATCAATTTAATGATTTATGAAGGAGAATATGCATACTGTATAGGCACTCATTCGCAAAAATCGCCTTTATCCGTTACAGATGCTGTAAAATGCACTGAAATAGAATATGATGATGCCAATTACAAGCAGTACATCAGCGCTTTGATATCAGGAACTACAACTAATACATATGGATTAAGTGAAACAGATATGTATTATATCACGCAGTGTGCCCTTCGTACAATAAGATATGGATTACCGGAGGATATGATGGCATTCTTTTCACCAGATGGGATCGAAAACACTGAAATGACCTCCGAATACAGAAGAATATTATCTGAATCAAAAAATATACATTCTCCTGCAGAGAAACATATTTCAATCAACAGCAGTGAATCCGTCCATAATCTGAAAATTGAAAACAATAAACCTTACATATTATACGGTCCTTATTATGCTGAAGCGGACTTTGAATATGATTCATTATATGTATCTGTTGAAGAAAAAGAACAAAATGTATTGCTTACCGATCAAAACGGGTGCTGTTTTTATAATGAAATGGAGATAAAAGACGGAGAAGCTTTCTATGTTATGCTTGATTCATTATCAGAAGATGAATGTACAATTGCCATTACAGCACCGGTAACAGCTGCGGAATTATCTCCCGTACTGTATCTTGCCAAAAATGACAGTTTTCAGGATATAATCCAGATAAAAAAATTTGAAAAGAACAGCATTATATCTTCAGAACTGAAAATCAAAAATGAAAATGTTCAGGGAACACTCTCAATACAAAAAGTATTTGAAGATTCCGGAATTCAAATTACAGATAATTATCTTAATAAACAACCGAGATTTACTATAAAACTTGAATCTGAAGAACTTTATGCTAATGGTATATACACTGAAGATGGTATCTTATTCACTTCTTTTTCAGATACTCCTGTTGAATTTGCATTGGATGAAAAATCAGGAAATTTATCCATCTCAGGTCTTCCTGCGGCTAATTACATAATATCTGAATCAAAAGGAGCAGAAGGATATTATCCGGAAGAAAACGAAAAAGAAATTAATCTGAATTCAGAAGGATGCACTGTCAGATTCCTTAATATAAAAAATACTCCTCCGGAAACCACAACTTATGATGAAAAAATAGATCTGAATGAAACTCAGTTTACAACAACAGAAAAAAGAACAACTGAAACATCAACAATTACTATTACAAATTCACCCAAAACAGGAGATACCGGACCTTTCAAATTAATATTTGTAATGTTTACAGCTGTTTTCATGATCATTATACTTTCAAAGCTCTGCTTTTAACAAGCAGATGCGGGGGATATCCTCTGTGTTGTTATAAACGCAGACCTGACTAAAAAAGGATGAAAACAATTCAATCATGAATTGTTTTCATCCTTTTTATTTTGTTTATTTGAACTACTAAACAAAAGTCTGTGAATCCAATAGAAAAAGAAATATCCAAAAAATGCACCAAAAGTATTTGCTATCAGATCATCCACCTCAAACAAACCTCGTCCTGTAAAATACTGAATCACTTCAATAGCAAGTGAAAAAGCAAATCCAACTAATGTTATAATTTTAAAGGAACGAAATTTTTTGCTCATCATTGGCAAAAGAACACCCAATGGCATAAGCATTGCAATATTATAATACAGCATCCTAAAATAATAATAATTTTTTTCTACAATTATCATTTTTATAGTATAAAACGGCTCTAAAACTGCTCTGCGTTCTTCTGATGTACGAGCTCCCAAAGTAATATAAAAAACTGCATATAAATATATCAAAAATGCAAATATCAAAAATATATAGTATAGTATTTTAATTATTTTACTATCTTTCATTAAATCTTATTCTCCATATAAAGTTTCTCAATAACCTCAGCTATTCCATCATGATCATTATCAGAAGTTATTATATCTGAACTGCTTTTTATCAAATCACATCCGTTTGCCATAGCTACTCCAAGTCCTGCGTACTTAATCATTGAAACGTCGTTGTAACCATCACCAAAAGCAATTGTTTCTTCCTGAGTTATCCCTATTTTCTTTATCAGCTCATTTATAGCCGCAGCTTTATCCAGTCCCTGCGGAACAACTTCTATAAAAAACGGTTCTGACCTGAAAACATTTGCATTTTCTCTGCCTATTTCATCCCATATTTTACTTTCTATACTTCCAAGATATTCTCCGTCGCCAACGAGAAGGCACTTTACAGGATTACCTTCAACCGCATCCATTGTATTATCAACTTTTATTATATCCATTTTATTAATTGTTGATTCTATCAATATATATTTGTCAGTATTGTTTTCAGCAAGAATATAGTCACCTTTGTATGTAAGCATCTCTATATTATACTTCTTTGAAAGAGCATAAGCTTTTTTTAATGTATCGATAGTCAGAGCATTTTCAAAAACCAGCTCATTAGTCCTGCAGTTAATGATCCTGCATCCGTTAAAAGGCATTATATATCCGCCGTATTCGGCCAGCTTTAATTTCTCAGCAAATGGTTTTACACCCTTTTCAGGTCTTCCTGAAGCTATTGCAAGTTTAACACCATCTTCCTGAAGCTTCATCAAAGCATTATATGTTCTTGGCAATATCTCCTTTTTTGAATCCACCAGTGTCCCATCAATATCAAGAAAAACAATCTTATATTTTCTGCTCATTATTCAATCAAAACCTTCATATGAAATTTAAGTGTAAAAAAAAGCTTTATGATAAATCATAAAGCTTGAGATGGGCCAACAGGGACTCGAACCCCGGACCAACCGGTTATGAGCCGGTTGCTCTAACCAACTGAGCTATTGGCCCATTTAGTATTTTTAATATAAAATCCTAAACATGACCCGTACGAGACTCGAACTCGTGATGCCGCCGTGAGAGGGCGGAGTCTTAACCGCTTGACCAACGGGCCGTACATAAGTCTTCATTGCTTAAGATGAGTGCACCATCGGGGGCTCGAACCCAGGACCCAGTGATTAAGAGTCAGTTGCTCTACCAACTGAGCTAATGGTGCAAATAATGCCGGCACTGATCTATTTTCCCGGGTCGTCGCCAACCGAGTATCTTCGACGCGAAAGAGCTTAACTTCTGTGTTCGGTATGGGAACAGGTGGAACCTCTTTGCTGTAAACACCGACTATCTAAAAACTGAACTTTCAAATTTTTCTAACTACTTCTACAATCTTTCCTCTATATACTCTAGGAAAAGCCCTCGACCGATTAGTACTCACTCGCTAAACATCTCACGACGCTTACACGTTAAGCCTATCAACCTCTTAGTCTTTGAGGGGTCTTACTCTTTCGATGGGATA
>JAZQPR010000223.1:0-10806 GCA_045628605.1 Oscillospiraceae bacterium | reverse complement strand
AAAATCTCCTACACCCAAGCAATTTATCTCAACTCCGCAGTCATCATAATGAAAATTCATTCCGTTTTTGCAATTTCCCATATCTAATAAAGGCTTAGTATTCCAGTTTTTTTCATTGATTACAGGATCGCCAAACAGCTCGACAAATCGGGCTTTGATGAGTTTGTCAAGTTTCTCATGTTGAATACTTCTTAATGCAGTTATATCTTTTAATTTATCTAATCTATTAACAATAGCAATTTGAGTTTCGATTTTAGGAAGATTGATAGGAAACTCTTTGAGCATATCAAATTTTAAATTATCACGTACACTCCCTGTCGCTACAGCTCTAATTCTCTGCAATGCTACATCGCTTTTCAAATAATAATATAGGTACTGATTATCCAGTTCTGAAGATACAGAAAAAACATTATATAATGGACTTACAATTACTCTTTCCTCTTCTCGCTGCCAATCAACTGATCCAACATTTATTCTTGAAGGATTATATGCAAAACATCCTTTTGGTACAATTTTATATGTAGTCTTATCTTTACTTGCTACTTCTTTGCCAAAATAATCCTTACAAAATCCTTGAGTATTAGTAACACTATAAACTGGAATATCTTCATCTAACTTATTTCGGACAGAATACTCCTGAATAAAATCACCTAATTTTGCAACCATATATTTGTCATACAAACACGAATTTATCGGTTTGCTTTTCCTTTCATAATATTTTATCCGAGCATTTTCTCCAGCTCATCCATTTCAATCGCAATCTGCTTATCAAGCTCTTTAAGCTCTGCCATTATCTCACTTGTTGGTGGATATTCAACTGCAACATACTCTGTCTTCTTATATTTATTAATTGAAAGGTCATAACCATTATCAACTATTTCCTGTTTTGGCACAAAGAAGCTCTGCTCTGTACGTTCACGATCTGCTTCTTTGTCAGGATTATGGAATCTCTCTATTATATCAGGTATATCATTATCCTGAATTTCAGAACGTTTATCATCAAGTGAAAAACCGTCTGCTTTCATATCATAGAACCATACATTATCAGTACCGCCGGCACATGTCTTTGTAAACACAAGGACTGCAGTAGAAACACCTGCATATGGCTTAAATACTCCGCTCGGCATTGAAATAACTGCACTCAGCTTCTGATTTTCTACAAGTTCCTTTCTGAGACTCTGATGAGCGTTTGAAGAACCGAAAAGGACACCGTCCGGGACGATACAAGCACATCGTCCGCCTTTTTTCAGCATTCTTATAAACAGTGCAATAAAAAGAAGCTCTGTTTTCTTTGTGTTGCATACAGCCTTAAGGTTATCGTTGATACTTTCAGCATCTACTGTGCCTTTGAACGGAGGATTAGCAAGGATCAGATCAAATTTTGAATCTATACCGTTCTCCTTTGAAACAGAATCCTTATAATCAATGTCCGGATTTGTAATTGAATGCAGCATAAGGTTCATTGCAGAAATACGCAGCATAGTCGGATCTGTATCGAATCCTGTGATCATCGTTGATTCAAAATGCTCCCACTGTTCAGGTGACATTGAAGATTCATAATTTTTACGAACATATTCACATGCTGATACTAAAAATCCGGCAGTACCGCAGGCAGGATCACAGATACAGTCATCAGGTGTAGGTTTCATAAGTTCAACCATCATCTGGCGGATATGCTTTGGTGTTCGGAACTGACCATTTTTACCTGCAGTAGCCAGCTTGTCAAGCATATATTCGTATAAGTCACCCTGCATATCAAGTTCAGCGATATCATGTTCATACAGGTCTTCAAGTCCGGTTATTATCTTCTGAAGCACCTGAGGTGTAGGGATCATAAACGTTGCACTTTCCATATATTTTGAAAAAGCAGTCTGATTATCACCTGAAAGCTCCTTTATAAAAGGAAATGCCTTCTGACTGATGATATCAAAAATCTCTCTGCTGTCTTTATTTTTAAACTTGCTCCATCTCATAGCCTGTCCTTCGGCATCCTGTGGAAAAATCTTAGGCATGTTTTCTCCTGACAAGGCTTCTATTTGTTCATTCTGAAGCTCTTTTTCATCCAATGAACGCAGAAACATCAGATATGTGAGCTGTTCGATAACTGTTATAGGGTTAGTAAGACCACCTGCCCAAATATCAGTCCAGATCTTATCAATTTTGTTTTTTATCTCACCTGTAATCATACTATTCTCCCTTTAAAACGATTTAACTTATTTATTAATTTTATCACATTTTTGCTGTTCCGTCAATTAATACTATGCAGGATATACATATGAAAAATGCTTTCTCATTTTTCAAAGTAAATGCAGCATCGGCTGATTTTTATGATGTATTTACTTTGGAAATTTACTAACATTTAAGAAAATTCGAGAAATATGTGGATTGATTCATTCTAAATTCCTGAATTATTGTATTATATCATATCAAATCAAATAGCATATAGTGACCAGTTTTAATTATTCATATATATTGTCAATTGACAATTTTATTGTTGTAAGATATAATAGAAATACGTATATACAAAATGGAGTGATTATATGAATTTCAAGTTGAGAAATTTTGGAAAGATAGTTGAAGCTGATATTAAACTTGATGGTATCACTGTCATTTGTGGTAATAATAATACAGGAAAAAGTACTATTGGTAAGGCTTTGTTTGGATTATTCAATTCTTTAAGTGATTATAAGAGAAAAATAGCAACAGAAAAATACTATAGAATTCGAAATTATGTTTTTAGTAATACTACTAAAGGGCAACAACTACAAATGATAAGAGATTCAGAAGATATTGTAGAGTTTTTGATTTCGCACAATGGTAAATTTACTAATGCTGAAGTCAAGAATATTATTTCAAAGAACTTTTTTGTTAATATAAATAATGTTACTTCTCTTACAGAATATTTAAATACTTCTGAATCTGAAATACTGGATGAATATGTTTTTCGTTTTTTTGATAATATAATGAATGGACAAATCAAAAAAATCGATTCAGGTAGTCAAAGATGCTTTGTCAATGTCGAGTTTAAAAATAATAGTAAAAAAACTGACGAAATCATTTTTAGAAAAAGTGATTGTGATGTACGTTTGAATGAATTTTTAACAAATACAGCTTATTATATTAACAGTCCTTTTTCATTAGATTATTTAAATATAAGTTCGTTATATTTTTGGGGCGCCAATCATATGGAACGAAATGTAATTAGTGCAATTATTAGTGCTCAGGAAGCTATAAATGCAAATTCAATGTCCGGAATTTTAGATTCTGTAAAAAATAAAAAGGAACTTGATGAGGTTAGGAAAGTTTTAAAAAAAGCATACAGTGGTAATACTCGTATTGATCATGAGCAATATTATTATGTAGAAAATGATAAATCATTTGATTTCAGAAATATTTCAGCCGGATTAAAATCATTTGCTCTTATTGAGCGAATGTTGGAAACAGGTGTATTGAAACATAAAGATATTCTTATTCTTGATGAACCGGAGATACATCTTCATTCTGAATGGCAAATAATATATGCAGAACTTATAGTAGTACTGCAAAAACAATTTGACCTTACTATTTTACTTGTTACCCATAGTTTTCAGTTCTTGGAATCTTTGAATTTTTTTATGAAAAAATACAATATACTTGAAAAAGGTAATTTCTATTTGCCAGAAAAGACGGAAAAAGGTTATATATTTGAAAACGTTAATGATAATCTTGAAAAATTGAAGAATAGTCTTTCAACCGGAACATTTAAGATTGCTGATATGGAATTTGAATATGATATGGAGCATGACAATGGCTGTGAATAAAACAAATTATATAAAAATCAAAAACCAGAATTTTTCCAAGTTTTGTTGTGCAATAGAACAGTTGATGAATCTTCCAAAAGTAAAATCCTCTATGCGAGACGCGTCTCTTGACGATTCCGATAAGAATCATCAAGAATATCTTTATGATGCAAAATATTTAGATATGGATGTTGTTAAATTAGATGATATTTCACGTTACTTTAAAGAGTATATGAATAACAATCGTAATAATAAAGATTTTAATCAGCCTATGGCGGTTGATGCTGTTTGCATAGATAAAGACGGTAACTGGTATCTTATCGAATTTAAAAATCGCAAATTGTATAAAGATGGTAAAGTAGATCATGTAATTATTAGTGATGTAAAAAAGAAATTAATAGAAAGCTTATGGCTTCTTTTTTCTATTGATTCAATGTCAGCATCACAATTGTTTCCAACTGATATTACAGACTTTGCCAGAAAACATGTAACTTATATAGTTGTAGTAAGAAGAGATAAAAATCCGGAAGAATATCATAGAATACGGCAAAGTGAAAAAAATCATTATACTCCAAAATATTTAAACCAATATAAAGGCTATTATTTCAAAGATATCTTTTTGTTTTCAGAAAATGAACTGGGGAGTTTTATTAAAGAATTCAAATGTTAATTAATTCGTATTATTATCTGTAAAAAATATTTTTATGGATAATTAATATAATATTTTTCGTTATTATATAGTAAGCGGATATTTTATAAATTCGCTTACTTTTTTATTTTGGTTAGCAGGTATCATTGCTTTGTATTATCAAAACTGAAAAGCTATAACTTTTTATTTTTATAATGTTCTTTACATCAACTATTGAAATTCAAAGCTTTCTTCAATCAACATAAAGGCTAAAATATGAATCTGTATTAAACATAATTTCAAAGCGCAGCTGCTTTGTTTGGTACTCTCTAAATATTCGAATTTTAGATATTTGCGCAGCTCAAAAAGAAATGCTAAGTATAAGTGCGCTTTCTTGAAGTGTAAAAATCATTGATACTTTTTATTTTATAATTGTAGTTAGGAGCCCATCACCATGGCAGAAATGGAAAATATAACGTTTTTATTAAAAATAAATTCTACCGAAGAAAAAGATTTTAAAACTTTTCTTTCAAATATTTTCGGAGATATTAATCCTCACATTGAATATAATTGCAGTTGTTTTTGGGATGATGAATACTATATCGATGCCATAGATTTTGCAGTTGATATTGACCAGCGCCTATTATTTGATGCCTATGGAGAAAATGAATTAACATTTGGATTCTTTGATAAAATATTGGAAAATACTGAATGCGACTGTTTGCTTGAAAATCAGGGATATATTATTTTTATACGCAGAAACGGAGTTGTGATGGCGATCAATTCATTTGACTGTTATCCTGACTGTACGTTTATAAACTGCGACAAGCTTTTAAAAACAGAGCATATCACAGGATATCAGAATGAATATAATATGGAAATAAAGTTTTCTGAAGGAATTGATAATCTAAAAAAGCAAATGTATGATATCATAGCCGGTCTGTCAGGAAATGCTGATAGTGTAAAACTCATTGAACATGATATGCGATATGGTGAATTTGCAGTTGATTGTGATTATTTTGGTATCAGTGTTTATGAGGAAGACTGTACAAACGAAAAAAATGTTTATACTATATGGATCCATCTCATATACTGTAAAGAAACCTTTGATTTGAATTATAATTTCTTAAAAAAATATATTTCTGTTATTCTGGAAAAATATGAGTTTAGTGAGAAATATAAAGAAAAAACAAAAGGGTATAACGGAAATGATATTGATTATTTAACGGAAAAATATTTAAAGTGGTTTTAATTTTTTTGATATTTATGACAGTATGTCTTGAAAAAGCGAAAAATAATATGAATAAGTTAAGGGAGGCGTGATGCCTCCTTTTTTGTATATCTAAAAATTGCGTTTTGCTTTTGAACTGATCAATATGTAAAGTACGAGAAGATGAACATAATATTTATACATATTTACATAAATCTAATTGACTTTTTATTAAAAATATGCTATAATTACTAAAATGAAACTTTTTTTAGTGTTTCAATTTAAGTTCTTTTTCAAATATAAAATATATAGGGGATGATTTTTATGGGATTTTTTGATAATTTAATTGAGAAGACTGATAAAGCAAAGGATAATTTTGAAAAAAGACAGAAAATTGCTGAATATAACAGCAGAGCAAAAGAGTATATTCAGTCCGGAAATGAAGGATATGAAAATGCATATGTTGATTTGCAGATCGCTGCTGAAAAAGTTCAGGGCAAAATTCAGGACTTTGTCAGATATAAGCAGGGTGTATTAAGTGAGATAAACAGTGAATTAAAAAAAGTTGACTCTGCACATAAAGATTTTCAGCTTTCTTTGAAAATCGATTTTCCTTCATGGGATGCCAGTGGAGTAACTGTGCAGCCGTGGGAGAAAATTACAGCTTTTGATAAAATAATTGACAGCTGGGTTGCTCCGTCAATAAGTGATTTCTTTACTGATTGTACATCTGATTATTATGAAGCTAAAAGCAACATGAACAGTGCAAAAACGTATAGAGATCTTATGAAAATAAAAAAGCAGGAACTTAAGGATGCTAAATATGCTGTAAGAGAAATTCCGGATTTTATCTATAGTGAAAAATCAAATATTGAGGAATTAATGAGCAAATTCAGAAAGACACTTTCTTTAATAAAATCAAGTGAAGACACGGAACAAATCGACAGTTTGAAAAAAATATCAGAATTGATAGCAGATTCGTTGACTACTCAATTTCTTGATAACAATTATCAGGTGACTTCCCAGTATAAAGAAATTCATGATCATATTTACGAACTGAATAGTAGTCTGGATCAGCTTGCCTGGTTGCAAGGATGATGATTTATGATTGATCTTAACGATGCGATGTACAGTTTACAGTCTGCCGGTGAAGCTATGCAGGAATATGCTGATGATGCAGTTGTGCAGGAAAAATACAGAGCGGCGCTGCAAATATACGCCAAAAAGTTAAGCCAGCAGTGGGAGCTTTCACATGCGTTTCTGAAAGAACATCAGGATGTTAATAAAAAAATATTTGAAGATGCTATGTATTATCTTGACGTTGCAATAGAAAATGCTGATTCAGAACTTGCAGAAAGTGCATTATCACTGATTACAGTAATAAAAGAAAAAGAACCGGATTTTTTCAAAAGATATTATGGAATAATGTTTGGAAGAAGATGATATGAATATGACAACTGAATATATAGATGTTGATTACAAGGATGAACCTGATAATTCTGATGATTCAAATAAAAATGGTGATATTAATGTTGATATCAATACTGATCCAATAACAGCTGCAGTGAATGGTGTTTGTGAATTTGCAAATAATATCGTTACATCTGTTAAAGAATATGGAATGTGTAAACAGCAGGAAAAAACAAAAAGAGAAGCCATAAAAGCACAGATGAAAGTTGAAATGGAAAAAATCAATGCTCAGAAAGAAATATATATGAAATTTCTTGATCAGACTCATGAACAAAAAATGTATCAGTTGAAAAATCATTATGAAAAAGTTAATAAAGCACTGGATGCTGCTTCTGAGGCTGTGCACGAGGCCGTAGAAACAGCAAAAGAATCAAAAAATTTTACAGATGTTATTGCATTATTAGAGTTTGAACGAGTTTTAATAAATGACAGTTCAGAGATAGAATTAAAGTATATGGAATCGTTTCAGAAAGATACTGTTTTAATTACAAATAATTCTGTAAAAGGATTGTTGGAGTGATGTTTTAAATATATAACAACACAGAGCTTTGAATCTCAAAAACTTAAAAACTAACCGGGTTCGTAATTTGAATGAATCCGGTTTTTTATATGTTGTCAGACATTTTGGAGACAGTCGAAAAATCTGGATCAGTTCATGAACTGAAAGTAAGTTATGATGCTTTTTTGATTGACTTAAACTATGTAATTATGTTAATATTTAAGAGATAATTGCATCCAAAAAGGGAATGAAAAAATGCGAGGTGAAAGATATGGAAGATTATTTTTTAAATGGATTTTTTCTGAAAAAGCCATCTTTAAAACATAACGGGAGAGGAAATGTGATTTTGATCTCAAAAGATTACAAAAATAGAATATATTTTTATGTTTACAAAAAATTTTCAGGAGGTTTGTTTTGAAGACTGTAGTAATTACCGGCGGATCAAGAGGTTTGGGATTTGAGCTTGCAAAGCAGTTCAGAGACAGAAACTATAATGTTGTAATTTGTGCAACAAGTGAAGAAAGTACAGAGAAGGCTGTAAATCAGCTGAAAACAGAAAATGCAAAGGTTGCAGGAAAAAAGTGCAATGTTTCCGATGTTTCAGAAGTTGAAGCACTGGCGGATTTTGCAGTCAGTCAGTTCGGATCGATCGATATATGGATCAACAATGCAGGTGTAAATCAGAGTTTTAAGTATTTCTGGGAACTGGATGAAAAGGAACTTGATTTTTTGATGGCTGTTGACCTCAAGGGCGCTGTAAACGGTACAGGTGTTGCTGTACGCAGAATGATGAAGCAGGGACATGGAGCGGTTTACAATGTTGAAGGAATGGGTTCTGAAGGACAGCTCCAGTCATGCTTTTCACTTTACGGAACAGCCAAAAGGGCAGTGACATATTTTACTGATGCAGCCGTCCACGAAGTCAAAGAAAAAAATCTTCCTGTCATTATCGGAAAAATATCTCCGGGAATAATGATCACAGATTTTCTAACTTCAGCAAACGGCCGCAGCAATCAGACTGAACTTAGTGAAAAAACAAAAAATGCTTATAATATTCTGGGAGACTATCCGGATGTGATAGCTGAGTATATTGTAAATAAAATAGAAGCAAACAAAAAGAACGGAGCAAGACTCTCGTGGCTTACAAAACGTAAGGCAATGTGGAGAATGATGACATCAGGGATTAAAAAACGAAAAATGATCTGAAAAATTTTATAATTTGATTTTCAGATAAAAAGGTGATATGTATGATCTATTATGATGATCTGAATGAAAAATTTATAACTGACCGTTTCCCGGAACTGACTGAAAAGGTTTATAAAGAAACAGAAGGTTATGAAGAATTTCTGTCTCATGTCGTGTTCGGCAATATTTATAATCCGCTGACAGTATCTTTATTGAAGTCCGATGATTTCAGTACGGATCAGCTTCTTAAGAGAATATTTGAAATGTATGAGGAGATGTCTTCAGAAGGTGATGCAGAGGTCCGGAATCTGGTTGAAGCAACGCTGCTTGAATATTTATGGGACGAAAAAAAGACCTATGACAGAGCACTGAAAATGATGGGAGAGAAAACGAAAGAGCTCTGGGATGATATAAATTATCTGTCAGTTCCTGAGGAGTGATAAATAATTTTGATTAGTTTATGGAAATAATCAGCCGTGAATAGCAACAAATTGATACGTTTGCACTATAAAAGCACATGTATTGTGTTGACAATAGCAATAATTTATGGTATATTTGTAAGTGAAAGGGGATGTTTAAATGGCACAAACTACTTTTACAATACGAATGGATGAAGATGTTAAGAGAGAATTTAATAAACTATGCGAAAACATTGGTTTGACAATGACAACAGCTTTTTGTGTATTTGCAAAGAAAGCTATTTCAGAACAGAGAATACCATTTGATTTAACAGCTAACACAGATCCATTTTATAGTGAAGCTAATATTAAGCACTTGACGTCGATCATTGATGGAATAGAGAGTGGCAAACGTCCACTTGTGGAGCATGAATTGATTGAGGTAGACGATGAATGAAGTTAAAATGGGATGAAGAGGCATGGAATGATTACCTTTATTGGCAAACGCAAGATAAAAAGACATTAAAAAGAATTAACTCATTAATAACTGATGCCATGAGAAATCCGTATGATGGAATAGGCAAGCCTGAACCTTTAAAATACAAATCCGGTTATTGGAGCAGAAGAATTGATGAAAAAAATCGTATAGTGTATAAGGTTGAGGATGACTTTATTACGATTGCAGCAGTTCGCGGACACTATGATGATAAGTGAAAAATTAAATATCATTTAATGCAGGAATTTGTATTTCCTGCATTTTTTTACCGTTTGTGTACCGGAAGAATAAAAATCTGATCCGTTGACAGAGCACTGAAAATGATGGGAGAGAAAACGAAAGAGCTCCATGATGGTCCATCTTCTCCTGAAACAGGTGAAAAAGAAACACCTGCTGCTTTGGGAATAATGGCCGCTTTAAGTGCTGCAGTAATGGTTGCATGTAAGAAAAGCAAAGTAAAAGAATAATAAATGGTTTAAGCGGTATAAGTATTAAAATCAATATTTATACCGCTGAATTTTATACGAAAATAATTGTCAAAAAGTATTGCAATTTACTTGATTATATGATATACTTAAAAAGTTGCAAAACAATTATATCCGGAGACGTATCGAAGTGGTCATAACGGACGTGACTCGAAATCACGATGCCCCCTTGAGGGGACGTGGGTTCGAATCCCACCGTCTCCGCCAACAGACAAAACGCACATTTAGGTCGATTGACTTGAATGTGCGTTTTGCGTTATTTGATAATTATCAGTATATTTATTTTTTGTCTTGATTTTGAATGATTATACTCAGTTAATATTAAGTTTGCTAATCAAAGCTTCTTGAAGAATTTGTTCTTTGCTTCTTCTAACTGTTCAAGAACGCAGCTGCAGTATTCCTCAGCGCAATTCTGCATTTCTGCGTCAAGCCCTCTCGTAGTGCGAAAGCACGCCTTTGATGGCTTTTCTTGCATCTGCTGTACCTATCTGCTTTTTCTTACTCAAAACGGGTTTTTAGAGATGCCCTAATTTTTATTGACAAAATATAATTCTTGTTATATAATACATATTATAACAACACAGAGGATATCGCCCGCCTCTGCAGGCGGCGGGTTCTATCTTTCCGCTCAGTCGGAGTACAATCTCCGACTGTTT
>JAZQPR010000222.1:0-6053 GCA_045628605.1 Oscillospiraceae bacterium | reverse complement strand
ACATTTTTAAACTCCCTTTCTATACTTGGTACTTATTATTATATCACATACCAATAAAAATGTCAATAGTTTTATTGGTATCTATTTAAACAAATACCAATGTTTGTTTTTGTGCACATTTATACATAGTCAAAAAGAGCGGCAAACATCAGAATTTCGATGTTTGTCGCTCTTAGTATTTCATTTTATTATTCCATTATTTGGCCGTGAATAGTAACAAATGAATTGGAACGGTCACAGGGCTTTATGATTATCTGCAGAAATGATTTAAGTAAAATAACATTAAATATAGATAGATATCAATAATATAAATAAATCAAACAATATAACTATTGTTATATATTAATAAATATTTATATAAAATAGCATATAATATATGCAGAATATCTACTAAATATTTAATTTGTGGGTTAACATTTAATCAGCTATATGATAATATAACATTATATTCAGTATATTTTGAAACTGAATAGGAAAGGAAGTATTTGTATGTGTAAGGAAAAAACATTTAAGAGGATGGTTTCGGTTGCGTCGGCAGCGGCTTTGATGATAACTTCATGGCTGTCAGTACCGTCTGCTTCTGATCACCAGAAAGCATCAGCAGCACCTCAGCCTGCTGTGGGACAGACTGCAAATCCGGTTATCTGGGCGGATGTTCCTGATCCGGATATCATCAGAGTGGGAGATACGTACTATATGGTAAGTACAACAATGTATTTTTCTCCCGGCGTTCCGGTAATGAAATCAAAGGATTTGGTTTCATGGGAGATATGTTCGTATGTTTATGACATTCTTGCCGATGCTCCGAAACAAAACCTCGAAAATGGTCAGAACGACTATTCCCATGGATCATGGGCAGCTTCATTAAGATATCATGAGGGAAACTTTTATGTCTTTTTCGGAAGCTACGGAACGAACAAATCCTATATTTACAAGACAAGTGATATCGAGAGCGGAAACTGGACAAAGAGTGAGATAAACGGAATGTATCATGATGCGTCCATGCTTTTTGATGATGACGGAAGAAATTATCTTGTATACGGCGGAGACGGAAATATCAAGATAAAAGAGCTTAATTCATCCATGACCGGATTTGCAAACGGTTCCATGGAGAGAACTATAGTAAAAACCGGACTTTCAGGACTGAGCGGTGAAGGGTCACATATTATGAAGCTGAATGGTTATTACTATATTTTCCTGATAGCATGGCCGAACGGTCACGGAAGACTTGAGCTGTGCTACAGAAGCAAAAGTCTTGACGGTCAGTTTGAGGGAAAGACCATTCTGGATTCAGGTCTTGGAACATACAGTGCAGGAACTGCTCAGGGAGGAATAGTTGATACTCCCGATGGTGACTGGTACGGTCTGGTCTTTCAGGATCACGGTTCTGTAGGCAGAATACCTGTTCTGGTACCTGTAACATGGGTCGATGACTGGCCGATGATGGGTGTGAACGGAAAAACACCGGTTCTTCTTAATGTTCCCGGAAATCATACAGGAACAAAACTTGCCGAAAGCGATGATTTTTCATATGATGAAAATAAGCTCAAGCTCGTATGGCAGTGGAATCACAACCCTGACAACAGATACTGGTCAGTTACAGAAAGACCCGGATGGCTGAGACTCACAAACGGTCATACGGCAAAGAGCATCATGGATGCAAGAAACACACTTACTCAGAGAACTGAGGGACCTTCGTGTTCAGGAACAGTACTTCTTGATACAAGCGGAATGAAAAAAGGTGACTGTGCCGGACTGTCGGCCTTCCAGTTCAACTATGGAAATGTTGGTGTCAGGGTAACTGACAGCGGTGAAAAGAAGGTATATATGGCATCAAACGGCGGATATTCATCAAATGCCTCAGTTTCAGACAGCAGAGACAAAATTGTTGAGGAAGTATCCATGCAGGGTGACACTGTATATCTGAAAACAGAGTTTATTTTCAATACTGTCGATTCATCGTTCAACGTTTCGAACAACATCGACAAGGTAGGATTCTACTATTCTTTTGACGGTTCATCCTGGAAAAAGATAGGTTCAGATATTTCGATGACATATGATCTCAAGCTCTTCACAGGCTACAGAAATGCACTTTACAGCTATTCGACATCGTCAACAGGAGGATATGCTGATTTTGATGAATTTATCTATGAAAGAGAAGCATGGAATGAACCTCAGGTGATCGAAGCTGATGAAAACGGATTTTACTTCATGGATTCCTTTGATTCTTCAAAGAACAGCTGGAACGGCAGAGGAGATGCTTCAGTATCACTTTCAAAGTTTAATAATGAATCATGCATGTATGTTTCAGACAGAACTGCCGCATGGCACGGAATGACTAAACAGATAAGCAGTGCTGCTTTTGAATCCGGAAAGACGTACAGTTTCGGTGCAGTTATGGGATTTGATGACGGTCCGGATGAAGCCCTTCTCAGAATGACTCTTCAGTATAAAGATCTGACGGATGATGAAGTAAAATATATTCACATAGACGAGCAGAATGCAAGGAAAGGCGAATTTGTATCATTGAGTGATCCGTCATTCACAATTCCTGAAAATTCTTCAGACATGTATATTGTTCTGGAAACTGCTGAGGATGAAACTTTAAGCTTTTATGTTGATGAAGTATTTGGAGCAAATGAAGGTGTCACAACAGACAAGATTTCTTCGTCTGCAGTCACGGTGACACCCGGAGATATAAACAGCGACGGAATCATCAGTATTGTTGATCTTTGTCTTATGAAATACGGAATATTAAACGGATTTGATTCAAAATCCGGTGCAGCTGCTGCAGATATGAACGGTGACGGAAAAGTCGGAGCAGCTGATATAGTGTATCTTGTTGATTATTTGTTAGGTGTCTGAGTTGAATAATTTAAATTAAAAATACAAAGCCCTTTATCCGGAAATTTTTTCGGATCAAAGGGCTTTGTTCTTTTATTTGAAGATGTGGATTTTGTAAACTGTGTATTCTTATTGTTAAAAGATCATGTTGACTTTGATTCATAATAAGTGATATAATTATATTGAAGAAAAAATATCAATATGTATGGAACATTGCGGGAGGGGATAATTATGCTGTCTTTAAACAGACTTGTAATACTTGATTCACTTGCTTATTACTATCAGTTCAGTAATGAGGGTTATATGAAAACAGTAGGTGAGTTTCTGGAAGAAGCTGTTGAAAACCACTATGTAAGCTGCGCAGGCGTTCTTGATTTTGGTGACGCTGAACTTGGAATGGACAGGACACTGACAGCAGCATCACGGTTTGATGAACTGAAACGTCTTGTTCTTATCTATCCGAACGATGAATTTGATAAGAAGGCTACAAGTTCGCTGTGTCTGTTTGATCCTGTAACAAATGAATGTTTTATAATCTATGGAGGAAATTATTCGCAGGATTATTATTCATATGATTTTGTCGGCAGGGGAAATACCATCAGAAGAGTTGACGGCATTTCGACATGGAGCTGCAATTTCAAAAGTGCGGTCGAAGCGGATACATACGAACAGAGAATAGCACTTGAATTTTTTAACAAGGCTGCTGCTGCTGCGAGAAAATATATGGAAGGGCTGGGTGTTCTAAAGCCGGAAGAAAAATTAAAGCTTACTGTCAGCGGTCATTCTGCAGCAGGAAATCAGTCTATGTATGTGACGATTGTAAACACTCTGGAGAATGTTGAGATAGTTCGCTGTGTTTCTGTAGACGGGCAGGGCTTTTCCTACGAATTTCTGAAAAAGTACAAGCTTCAGATAAGAAAAAATGCATCCAAGATCCTAAGTATTGTTCCAAGCATAAGCATAGTCGGTTCTCTTATGAATCCGGTGCCCGGAATTACTACAAGAGTAATAGATATCTCAGATGTATGCGGAGAAATATCAGTTTCAGAAATTGCTGAAATAATCCGCCAGGGAAGCAGAGGAAAAATAAGATATCTGTATGATGGTTTCCGTTCTGTTATGCTTACTTATTTTGAATCACACATTCCGTTAAATATGTTTAAAAATGATGAAGAAATGAGCTTCAAGCCTGATGGGAAGCAGTCTGAGTTTTTCAAATATCTTAACAGAGTATCCGTAAGAACTGTGAACATTTGCCGAAAGGATGAAAATGTGGACCTTAAATATCTTTTATCGGTCATAGGCGACTTTCTTACAAATAAAAAACTTCCGTTTGCATCTACAGACAATAAAATGTCAGATGCATGGGAAAACGGCGTAATGATCAGAGAATGGATAAAAAAGGGACTTTTAAGATTTTTGATCGCAGCTGCAAACGTCAGCATTCACAAATAAAATAATTTCTGATAAAATAATGAAAGAGCTCCCTTTCGGGAGCTCTTTTGTGCTTTTGTTTTCTTGAATATCTGGTTTTATCGTTGTCAAATTTTCTGACTGTGGGATTTAATAGACCCCAGTCAGAACGTTTCAAGGCATCGATTTTCTTTTTCTCTTTTTTGCTCATTTTTTCATATGGTACAAATTTTTCCATTTTATTCATCTCCTGCTTTAAAGTTGTAGATTGGTTTGATTATGTCGTTTATTTCTACAGTATCACCGATATTTGCGATGATCTCATCCATTGGTTTGTATGCCATCGGGGATTCATCGATCGTATTTCTGTTTACTGATGTTGAGTAGATGCCGTTCATGGCTTTTTTGAATTCTGTGAGTGTAAGGCTTTCTTTTGCCTGAGAGCGGGAAAGGATTCTTCCTGCTCCGTGAGGTGCAGAAAAATTCCAGTCCTCATTTCCTTTTCCGGTGCAGATAAGACTTCCGTCACGCATATTCATCGGAATGATAAGCTTTTCTCCCTTTTGTGCTGAAACAGCACCTTTTCTGAGAATCATGCAGTCTGTATCTATATAGTTGTGAATGGTTGAAAACTGTTCTTCGACCTTGACCTTCATACCTTTGACCAGCTCATCCATCATTGCCTGTCTGTTAAGTGCGGCAAATTTCTGAATGATCTTCAGATCATGCATGTACATTTCAAAAAGCTTTCCTTCACAGTATGCAAAATGTTTGGGAACATCAGTGGTTTTAACATTTTTCAGTTTTTTCAGTTCTTCCTGGATCTTCTTTTGTCTGCCTTCTGCTTTAAGCTTTGCGATAAGTTCATTTACTTCTTTTTCAGAACTCCTGTTCAGCTGATTGTATGCTTCATTCTGATAGTATTTGCATACCTCCACTCCGAGGTGTCTTGAACCTGAGTGAATTACGAACCAGATGTTTCCCTCACTGTCTTTGTCAGCTTCGATAAAATGATTTCCACCGCCTAAAGTACCCATACTGAGCTCTGCTCTGTTCAGATTTATATGATCGATGCAATACAGTTCTTCAAGTGCGATCTTATCAAGATATTTGTGAGGCTTTTCCCTGATATTGAAGCCGCTGGGGATCTTTGCATAGATAAGCTTGTCAAGCTTTTCGAGCTCAATGTGTTTTTCTTTAAGTTTAACCGTTTCCATTCCGCATCCGATATCAACACCTACAAGGTTCGGTACAACTTTATCGGTGATCGTCATCGATGTTCCGATAGTACAAGCTGAACCGGCATGTACGTCAGGCATTATTCTGATTTTTGTTCCTTCTATAAATTTCTGTGAACACATATCGATGATCTGAGATGTTGAATCGCTGTCGAGTGTATCTGTATATACTTTTGCGCTGTTGTATTTTCCCTGTAAAATAATCATTATATTATCCTTTCTCTCTCTGTTTGCCTGTATAAATAAAAAAGCACTTCTGTAAAATAACAGAAGTGCATACTGTATGCTTGCTGTAAAATTCTTTATCTGAAACATTTCAAAATACAGTATCAGATTTTATATACAGGCAAATCCCATGACTCTGTTATAAAAAATTTATTTTTGTTATTAAAAGATCTGCTTATTGTTATGTACATGGAATCCACCGTCCTTTCAAATATTCAAAGCTCTGCTTTTAACAAGCAGAGGCGATTCGTAGAATCGGTTCCCGCTCAGTCGGAGATTGTACTCCGACTGTTTGGTCAGATAGAACCCGCCGCCTGCAGAGGCGGGGGATAT
>JAZQPR010000221.1:0-20724 GCA_045628605.1 Oscillospiraceae bacterium | reverse complement strand
CACCCTATTGACATCCCCCCATTTTTATGCTAATATATTAATGTTGTGGAAATTCCACATCAAAATCGTATTCTAAAGACAGCTGGTGGTTATACCGTAAGTCCAGCCGAGGAATGTGGCGATCATCATTATTAATATGAGATTACTGCCTTTCTCGTTATGAGAAAGGTTTTTTATTGCCCTTCTTTGATACGACATCATATCTTCGGAGGTGAAATTCATGGCAAGTGAACAGATTTTAGCAGGTAAGAAAGCAAGAGTTGCTGAAGTTGTTGAAATTCTCAAGAACTCATGTGCAGGTGTCGTTGTTGACTACAAGGGCATCACAGTTGAAGATGATACAAAGCTCCGTAAGGAACTTCGTGAAGCAGGCGTTACTTACTTCGTAGAAAAGAACTCTATCCTTCGTTTTGCTCTTAAAGAAGCAAACATCACAGGTCTTGACAACGTTCTCGAAGGAACAACAGCTATCGCATTATCAGCTGAAGATCAGACAGCTCCTGCAAGAATCCTCGGTAAATTCGCTAAGGATTCAGAAGGTAAGTTCAAGGTTAAAGCAGGTTACATCGGTGAAGACATCTATGACGAAGCCGGTGTTATGGCTCTTTCCAAGATCCCGTCAAGAGAAGTTCTTCTCGCTCAGCTCGTTGGCTCTCTCCAGGGTCCGATGCAGAAACTCGCTGCTGTGCTTAAAGCAGTTGCAGACAAAAATGAAGAAGCAGCTTAATGCCGCTTAAAACGAAATTTTATTATTAAAAATAACAATAAGGAGAATATTATCATGGCTTCAGAAAAAATTACAAATTTCATTGAAGAAATCAAAGCTCTCTCAGTTTTAGAGCTCGCTGAATTAGTAGACGCTATCCAGGAAGAATTTGGTGTAACAGCTGCTGTTGCTGCTGCTCCTGCTGCAGGTGCAGGCGCTGCTGCTGCTGCTGAAAAGACAGAATTCGATGTTGTTATGACATCATTCGGTGAAAGCAAAATGAACGTTATCAAGGCTGTTAAGGACGTTTGCGGTCTTGGTCTTAAAGAAGCTAAGGAATTCGTTGAAGGACTTCCTAAGGCTGTTAAAGAAGGCGCTTCAAAGGCTGACGCTGAAGAACTCAAGAAGAAACTTGAAGAAGCTGGCGCTACAATCGAACTCAAGTAATTTTATTACATATAAGATCGATATTAATAAAAAATCTGCTGTACTTATGTGCAGCAGATTTTTTTATTAATATGAAATAAACTTAAGCAATAGAATTATTATCTGTATTCTGTATAGGTGCTGGTTCCAACAACTGTTCCCATAGAATTACGAATTGTTACTGTAACTTTTACCAGATGACCTGTCAGCCATTGATACTGATATGAATATGTATACGGACAACCATCGGCTTTCACAACTGCATTGTCAGTCTTAAGTGAAGCTGAGCCTGCAAATAAAAGAGTAAATGCGAGTGCGAGTGAAGAGAAAACTTTAATTGTTTTTTTCATATTTTATACATCCTTTACAAAAATATTTAAAGTTAACAGATAACTTTATGTAATATATGATACTGCATCTTTTTCATTTTGTCAATAGAGTATACAAAAGTTATGATGATTGATATTATATAAATAATCAATTATAAGTAATTTGGATGTATTAATGTGTTTGCAGGGCTTTGCGGTCGCCCTGCACCTTCGCAGATTTATGCATAAAAGATTTAGATGCCGGGGATGGCTTAGGGGTTTGCAGGGCTTTGCGGTCGCCCTGCACCTTCGCAGATTTATGCATAAAGATTTAGATGCCGGGGGATGGCTTAGGGGTTGCAGGGCTTTGCTGTCGCCCTGCACCTTCGCACAACTTTTGCAAGGAATGGGTAATTATTTTTTGATGTAGTAGCCGTCGCTGTCAGTGAAATCATCATTATTGATTTTAAAAAGATCCACTATTGTTCCTATCAAAAATAGTCCGCCTGTAAAAAAATACAGAAGTCCGGACAATATTTTTCCGGAATAGAATCTGTGAAGACCGCCAAATCCGAGAAGTCCGATCAGGGCAAGGGTCATTGTTGTCTTTTTGCTCTTTGGACTTATATTCATCTTTTTATTGTTCTGATAATTAGGGATCGGAACCTGTGCATTGCTCTTTTTTATTACATCGACCTGACGTCCGCAGTGAGTGCATACTACTGCTTCGGATAAGATCTGTTTTCCACAGTACTTGCAGTATTTCATCTTTGTATATGTTTTCATGTTATTCTGCATCTGAGGTGCCGGAGGATACTGCTGATTATTAGGCATCGGTGTAGGAAGATGTCTTGGAGTGTTGGGCTGAGGTGCAAAAAACTGCATATTATTATACTGCATTTCGTTCTGGTACTGAGGATTATATGCAGGCTGAAAAGATGTTGCAGGCTGGACCTGCGGTATTTCATAGTTCATATTTGGCTCTTCATACTGCATTCTGTTATCATCTCGGTCAAATGACGGAGTATTTCTGTACTCTGCTTTCTGAAGCAATTCCATATCCGGTTCTTCATTGTATACCGGATAAGCTTCCCTTATTGGTGAATGGACTGCATCTTCATTTCTGCCCTTTTCAAGGCTGATTTTTTTTCTATTTCCATTCTGAGCGTCCATATTATATCATTCCTTTCCTTTTTTCATATTATTATTATATAATGTACAGCATATTCATTTATTGATTTTATATGTATTTTTTATTAACAAAATATTAATCAATTAGTATTAATTTTTTGTCTATGCACCATGTTTCTCATTTTTCACGTATCTGCTTTATTCTTCACATATTGTATTTTCTGTCCGGTTATGATATAATTTATAATGTTGGTGTCTTACCGGCTTAAAAAATAAATAATTAGGTGATAATTATGCGGATCATTGTAATGTCTGACTCACATTCATATTATCCGCCGCTTCAGAAAATATTTAATGCTCAGCAAAATGCTGACTTTTTTATTCATCTTGGTGACGGCGGTCCTGATATCTGGAAACTCGGTCTTGAATTTCCGGACAGAAAGCTCTACAGTCTGAGAGGCAACTGTGATACCGACAGAGAACTTCCTGATTTTCTTGTAATCCCTGCGGGCAATCACAAAATATTTGCATGTCACGGACACAAATACAGCATCAACTATACAAAAAATCACATTATCGAAGCTGCTCTTCAGAACGGCTGCGACATCGCACTTTTCGGTCATACACATGAACGATTTGAAAGTGTTGTAAACGGTATTCATATATTAAATCCCGGAAGCTGCAGCATTCCCCGTGACGGGCTGCCGCGTTCATATGCCTTTATTGATATTATCGGAGACGGAATCGTAACAAACTTTATTTCGCTTTAATATCCCGGGAATTTTATATTTAGAAACGGAGTTGAAAATATGGAAAACAGAAAATCATATCTGAAGATATTTCTCCTGTCTTTTTTTGCATTTGCAATAGTTATTTGTCCGATAGTAATTTACAACCACGGCTATCTGACATACTACGGGGATTTTAACGCACAGCAGCTCCCGTTTTACTATCATGCTCACAATGCTGTAAAAAACGGAAATTTTCTCTGGGACTGGGGGACCGATCTGGGTTCTGACTTTCTGACAACATATTCATATTATCTTACGGGAAGCCCGTTTTTCCTGCTTTCACTGCTCCTTCCGTCAAAATATATGCTTTACTCGATACCGTGGCTTTTATGTCTTAAATATTCCTTTGCCGCACTGACATCATATGCATATATCAGACGGTTTACCAAAAAAGATTCCTCTGCCTTTATAGGCGGTTTTTTATATGCTTTTTCAGGATTTCAGACCTATAACATTTTCTTCAATTCATTTCATGAGGTAACGGCATTTTTTCCGCTTCTTCTTATAGCCATGGAAGAAAATATAAAAAAAGAACGAAAAGGCGTTTTTGCTCTTGCTGTTGCTTTTATGGCGATACTAAATTATTATTTTTTTGCAGGACAGGTCGTATTTCTGATAATTTATTTTATTCTCAGATCACGCTGCAGTGACTTTAAGGTTACACCAAAGAAATTTTTCTCCATTGCTTTTGAAGCAGTTATCGGCGTCGGAATCGCTGCAGTATCGCTTGTTCCGACTGCACTGAGCGTTTTTGAAAACACACGTCTTTCAAATCATATCGTCGGTACTGATATGATCTCATATTCAGAACCTGTTCGTATCTGGAGGATCATTCAGAGCTTTTTCATGATCCCTGATGCTCCGTCAAGACCTAATCTTTTCAAATCTGAACATGCAAGATGGGCATCTATCGCAGGATATCTTCCGATGTTTTCTATGATCGGTGTTATTTCCTATCTCAGATACAAGCCTGACAAATGGGCTTCAAAACTTATAAAAATATGCATTGTCTGCGCTTTTATTCCTATCCTCAACGCATCATTTTATCTTTTCAACTCAGAATACTACGCAAGATGGTACTACATGCCGATACTGATAATGGCACTTGTAACTGCAAAGGTATTTGAAGACAGGGAAATTTCAGTAAAAGCAGGCTCCGGAATATGCTTCGCCGCGATCTTTGCTTTTATTCTGATGGTATTTATTCCTGTAAAAGAAGACGGAGAACTCAAATGGTTCAGTTTCTGTAACAATATTGTCTTTTTCTGTATTCAGGCGGATGTTACTCTCATTTTCCTTATAGCGGCAGTAATTTTATTTTCACGCAGAAACAAAGGCAAAACATATCTCAAAAGAGGATTTATTCTCACACTTGCAGCTTCTGCTGCATCAACAGCAGTAATTTTCTACTATGGTATCTCGATAGGTCCTTATCCTGACGAATACATAAAAGCAAATATAGAAGGCAAAACTGAAATATCAGATGAATATTCGGACGGATTTTTCAGAACAGACATTTCAGAGAACTGTGACAATTTTGCAATGTTCTGGGATCTTTCTTCCATAAGATGCTTCCACAGTACAGTCAGCCCTTCGATCATGAAATTTTACGATTCGCTCGGAATAAACAGAGACGTTGCCTCACGTCAGGAAACATATCTGTACCAGCTCAGAAGTTTTCTTTCCGTAAAATACTATTTTAACGAAACAGACAGTACCGGAAAAGAACTCAAGGAAATGACAATGCCGGGATTTAAGAAGATCTCAGAAAAATACGGCTACAGTATTTATGAAAATGAATATTTTGTTCCTATGGGAATGACTTTTTCAAAATCGATCAGCAGTGAAAGATTCAGTGAACTTTCATCCGCTTCACGTGTCGCTCTTCTGATGCGTGCCGTTGTCCTTGATGAAAAGCAGATGGAAAAATACGGCTCCATGTTTGAAAATATTGATATAAACCCTTCAGCTTTACTTACTGAGAACGGATTTATCAAAGACTGCAATGCCAGACTTGAAAACTGCTGCTATGATTTTAGCTGTACAACATCCGGCTTCAGTGCAAAAATAGATCTTGACAAGGATAACCTTGTTCTGTTTACAGTACCGTTTGACAAAGGCTTCAGCGCTTATGTAAACGGTCAAAAGGCCGAAATAGAAAATATTGACAACGGATTAATGGCAGTTTATGTTCCTGCCGGCAGCAGCAGCATTGAATTCAGATACTTAACATACGGTCTTATTCCGGGTGCAGTTATTTCATGCACATCGATCGCAGTTCTCTTTATTTTTGTTATCATCTGTCTGATCATAAAACTCAAAAAGAAAAAATATTCTGACAGTCTTCTCGCTGACGGCAGTGTTATCACTCCGAACGAAGATACAATGAAATTAATTAACACAGACAGCGGCAGCATACCGAATATTACTGATGTCTCCGCAGAAACTCAGACACCATCTGAAAAAGATGATGTCATTATTCCTGAAAGCTCTCAGACAAACGATATGATCATCAAAGAAAGTGATAATATCGCTGAAAGATCTGAAGAGTTCCCTGCAAATGAAGAAAAACAGGAAGCTGATCCGGAATATCCTGAACCTGTTTTGCAAAACGAAGAAAATATAACTGACTCAAAAATAAATGATACCTGCAGCACAACTGATGAAGCTGCACAGAACACCGATGAAGACAGCGATATGTTCAGCATCGATGCAATTCTTAAATATGCAGAAAGAAATGCCAAAAGGAGCGATGACTAAAATGCATCTCGAAGAAAAAACTCTTGAAAGCCATATGGCTTATGAAGGCCGAATAGTCAAAGTAAAAAGCGACACTGTTCTCCTTGAAGACGGCTCACAGGCACTAAGAGAAGTAATTACTCACTACGGCGGTTCCTCCGTGCTTCCTCTTACTGAAAATAACGAAGTTATTATGGTAAAACAGTTCAGATACCCGTTCTCCGAAGTACTTCTTGAGATCCCTGCAGGGAAGCTCAACTATCAGGGAGAAGATCCTTACGAAGCCGGCAAACGTGAACTGCTTGAAGAAACAGGCGCCGAAGCTGATGAGTTTATCAAGATCGGCGAACTTTATCCGATACCTGCATACGTTACCGAAGTAATTCATATCTTCCTTGCAAAAGGTCTAACATTCAAAGAACAGCAACTTGACAAGGATGAATTTCTCGACGTTGTAAAGATACCTTTCGACAAAGCTCTCGAAATGGTCATGACAGGCGAAATAAAGGACGCAAAAACACAGATCGCAATTTTAAAAGCAAAATTATTAATGGAAAAGGAATGACATATAATGAATAACAGTATACTGGAAGGAAAAAAACATATACACTTTATCGGAATAGGCGGATCAGGAATGTATCCTCTTGCACAGATACTTCACACAAAGGGCTTCTATCTTACCGGTTCTGACAACAACGAGACCGAAACACTCGATGCAGTCAGAAAAATGGGTATTCCCGTTTTTCTCGGACAGCGCGCAGAAAACATCGAAGGTGCTGACCTTATCGTACATACTGCAGCCATCATGAATGACAATCCGGAGCTTATCGCATCAAAGGCAAGCGGAGTTCCCGTACTTGAAAGAAGTGAGCTTCTCGGAATAGTAACCAGCTGGTATGACAATGCAATATGTGTTTCCGGAACCCATGGAAAAACAACCACTACTTCAATGATCACCCAGATACTCTACACTCAGAACATTGATGTATCAGCCTTTATAGGCGGCAAGCTTCCATGCATCGGCGGAAGCGGACGTGCCGGTGAAAGTGATATTCTTGTTTGTGAAGCCTGCGAATTTGTTGACACATTTTTAAAGCTTTATCCTGATACTTCTGTTATTCTTAACATAGACGAGGATCATCTTGACTATTTTAAAAATCTTGAAAACATAATCCGTTCCTTCAGAAAATTTGCTGAAAAGACCTCAAAGAAGCTTATAGTAAATGCTGATGACGCAAACACCATGAAGGCAATCGAAGGAATAGAAAACAAAAATATCATCACATTCGGTACAAAGGATACTTGTGATTATTATCCTGCAAACATTGAAAAAATAAGCGGAACTGAGACAAAATACACTCTTGTGCACAAGGGTGAAGTACTCACTGAAGTTACTCTCAACGTTCCGGGTTCACACAATATCTTAAACTCCGTTGCAGCTGCTGCAGCCGCTCACTCAGCAGGCGCAGAACCGGAATTTATTGCAAAGGGACTTTCTGAATTCAGAGGAGCCAAAAGAAGATTTGAAATAATCGGAAAGAAAAATGATATAACCGTAGCTGATGACTATGCTCATCATCCGACAGAACTTACTGCAACACTCAACGCTGCAATGCAGATGGGCTACAAAAAAGTCTGGGCTGTTTTCCAGCCTTTCACATTTTCAAGGACTTCGATCCTGCTTGATGACTTTGCAAAGGCTCTTTCCATTCCGGACAGGGTTATCCTTGCAAATATCATGGGTTCCAGAGAAAAGAACACCTACAACATTTATACAAAGGATCTTGCTGACAAGATCGAAGGAGCAGTATATTTTGACAAGGACAAAACTGCTGTTCAGACAAATGAATGCAAGCAGGCTGACTTTGACAGAATAACAGAATATATCATAGAAAATGCCGAACCGGGTGATCTTGTAATAACACTCGGATGCGGAGACGGCTACAAAATTGCAAAAAGCGTAATAGAAAAGCTTTGATAATTAAAACCAGGCCTTCAGGAAGTGATCAATCGTGAGCAGAGCAATAATAATTTCAGATTTCGAAAAAGAAACAGCTCTTTTTTCAAAAATACTTAATAAATGCTGTATTGATAAAATTGATACTGCTTCAGAAAAAGATCTTACTTCAACAGTAATGTCAGAGACTGAGCCTGATCTGCTTATCTTAAAACTTTCTGAAAATATCAAAGGTTCACTCCTTCTTCTGAATGAAATTGCCGACAGAACTGCTGCATGCATCATGATATTATGCAGTGAACAAAATTACAGTACGGTCTGCGAAACATCAGAACAGCATGGGATATGCGTTCTGAAAGAAGGTACATCTGATGAAATCATCATTCATTCAGCAAAGCTTCTGCTTTCACAGAGGACAAGACTTTTAAAGGCTATGAACCGCTCTGAAGCCCTTCAGACGGAAATAAACGAATCGAAGATAATAAACCGTGCCAAGTGCGTACTCATTCAGTATCTGAAGCTCACCGAAGCACAGGCACACAAACACATTGAAAAACAGGCTATGGATACAAGACGTTCCAAGCTTGAAGTAGCACGAAGCATTCTCATAACATATGAGTCATAGCATCATAGAACATCACATATTTTGATCAGATAAAAAAAGCAGCGCTTTCAGTTACGAAAGCGCTGCTTTTTTATAATAATATATTATTTTGTTCCGAACATTCTGTCACCTGCATCTCCCATTCCGGGAACGATGTACTTGTTTTCATCAAGATGGTCATCTATTGCGGCACAGTATATCTCAACGTCCGGATGTGCATCTGCAACCTTTCCAATACCTTCAGGTGATGCAATGATACTCATGATCTTTATATTCTTTGCGTTTTTCTTTTTCAGTTCATCAATTGCAACCAGAAGTGAATCACCCGTTGCAAGCATCGGTTCAAGAAGAATGGTATCACGTTCACCAATGTCATCCGGAAGCTTGCAGTAGTAAAGAACAGATTTCTTTGTTTCAGCATCACGATATGTTCCTATATGACCTATTTTTGCAGCCGGAACCATCGCAATAACGCCCTCTGCCATAACTATTCCGCCTCTGAGAATCGGTACAAATGCAAGTTTTCTTCCGGATATAACTTTTGATTTTGCAAATCCGAGAGGTGTTGCGATCTCTACTTCCTTCAAAGGAAGATCCCTTGTTGCTTCATAGCACATCAGCATTGATGTTTCAGCTATAAGCTCCCTGAATTCCTTGGCACCTGTTGTCTTGTCCCTTAAAAGTGAAAGCTTGTGCTGAACAAGCGGATGATCAATAATATGTACGTTTTTATTCATATACTGTACCTCCCCATGATTTAAATTAAAATCAGTTTTCTTCTTCGATTTTTGTTATCATATCTACTCTTCTCTGATGACGTCCGCCTTCAAATTCAGTATCAACAAAAATATCAACGAGTTCGACTGCAAGACCTGCACCTGTTGTTCTTTCACCTAAACAGAGAACATTTGTGTTGTTGTGAAGTCTTGTGTATTTTACAGAAAAATGCTCAGAACAAACAGCCGCACGGATTCCGTTCATCTTATTTGCAGCAATAGACATTCCGATACCTGTTCCGCAGCAGAGTATGCCTTTTTCTGCTTCATTATCTCTGACTTTGGTACATACCTTTTTTGCGATTTCCGGATAATCACAGGATTCTCCGTTGCATCCGCAGTCTATAACTTCTATATTTCTTTCCTTAAGATGATTTATGATTTCCTGCTTCAGTCTGAAGCCTGCGTGATCGCTGCCTATAGCTATCATTTTCTATTCCTCCAAAATTGATTAGTTGTTTTGATTTTCTTTTTCGAGCAGATCCTTTTCTGCCTTGGTTATCTGCATGTACACTGCATCCAGTTCATACGGCGACTGACCTTTTTTGTTCATTGCACACATACAAATACCGGAAGCCAGCTGCATTCTCAGATGAGCAGGTGCAAGTGTGATATCAGGGTCTGCAGCTTCCTCTGTAAGAGTTACTGCTGCATCACCGGCTGCAACAACCGGAGTCTTCATAGCTTTGAGCTTTTCAATAAGCTCCGGCATTTTCATCATACAGTCACCCATTACCTCAGTTACTTCATTTCCGGATGTCCTGTAAACTGCACAGTAGACAATATCAAGTCTTGCCTTCATGACAGTGCATACAGTTTTATCACAGCCGATAAAATTATACGCTATGGATTCAAGCGTCGACACTCCGCTGCATTCTTTGTCAAGTCCGAAAGCAAGTGCTTTTATAGCTGAAATACCTATCCTGAGACCTGTATATGAACCCGGACCTGCAGCAATCGCAAATCTGTCAACATCCTTAACTGTTTTTCCGAGGTCATCCAGCATTTTCTCACAAAGAGGAAGAATTACCTGTGAATGTGTCTTCTGTGTTTCCACAAAATACTGGGCAAGCATCTTCTCTTCACTCATCAGTGCAACTGATGCATTTTTTCCCGATGTGTCAATTCCCAATACCAGCAAAACGATCATCTCCTTCGATTATTATTTCTCTTGTCAGATCATCGATCCTGCTGATCTCAATGCTGATCAGATTTTCCGGAAGAGCATCAAGAATATTTTCAGACCACTCAATTACAAAAATACTGTCTTCAAGAGGATAATCAAAAAATCCTGTAGTTTCAAGACTATCAGCACTTTCTATTCTGTACATGTCAAAATGATACATACAGATATCGTCTGAACAATATTCGTTTATAAGGGCAAATGTCGGAGAGCTGACATCATTCTCATCAAGTCCCGCACCTGCTGCAAGTCCTCTGGTAAATGTCGTCTTTCCTGCTCCGAGTCCGCCTTTAAATGCTATTACATCACCTTTTTTCAGAAGAGAACCAACTTTTTTTGCAAAATCGATGGTCTCCTCAGGTGAATAAGTTATAATTTTATACATCAGAAATCTTTCCTTTTCCTATCAGAACAGACCTGAAATATTACCGTCATTGTCACAGTCGATCTTAAGAGCTGCAGGCTGTTTCGGAAGTCCCGGCATTGTCATGATATCACCGGTATATACAACTACAAATCCTGCACCTGAAGAGAGTTTCATATCTCTTACTGTGATCTTAAAGTTTTCAGGCTTGCCGAGAAGTGACGGATCATCTGAAAGTGAATACTGGGTTTTTGCTATGCAGACAGGAATGTTGTCAAATCCGAGCTTTTCGATTTCTTTAAGAGATTTTTCTGCCTGTGCAGTATAGATGACACCGTCTGCTCTGTATATTTCTGATGCGATTTTTGCGATTTTTTCCTTTACAGGAAGCTTTTCATCATATATAGGGCTGAATTTTGAAGTTCCGTTCTTTTCACTTTCCTCGATGGTTCTGCAAACCTTTTCTGCAAGGTCGCGTCCGCCTTCGCCGCCCTTTGCGAATATCTCTGTCAGTGATACTTCAACACCGAGTGAAGAACAGAGATCTTCGATAATTTTAATTTCTGCATCAGTGTCAGACTGGAATCTGTTGATAGCTACAACAACAGGGAGTCCGAACTTGTGCATATTTTCTATATGTGTTTTTAAGTTTACGATACCTTTTTTCAGTGCTTCAACATTTTCAGTTGTAAGTTCAGTCTTCGGAACACCGCCGTTGTATTTGAGTGCTCTGATCGTTGCAACAAGAACTACGCAGGAAGGCTTTATTCCTGAGCAGCGGCACTTGATGTCAAAGAATTTTTCTGCACCGAGGTCTGAACCGAAGCCTGCCTCTGTAACACAGTAATCGCCGAGCTTAAGTGCAAGCTTTGTAGCTCTTACGGAGTTGCATCCGTGAGCAATATTTGCAAAAGGACCGCCATGGATAAATACAGGATTGTTTTCAAGTGTCTGAACAAGGTTCGGCTTGAGAGCATCCTTGAGAAGTGCAGTTACAGCACCCTGAACACCAAGCTGACGTGCAAATACCGGTTCTCCGTCAGTGTTGTATGCAACGAGAATGTTTCCTATTCTCTTTTTAAGGTCAGCAAGATCTGATGCAAGGCAGAGAATAGCCATAACTTCAGAAGCAACTGTTATCTGGAATCCGTCTTCTCTCGGAACGCCGTTTACCTTTCCTCCGAGACCTATGATAGTATTTCTGAGTGCTCTGTCGTTCATATCGAGACATCTCTTGAAAATGATTCTTCTGCAGTCTATTTTGAGTTCATTTCCCTGCTGCATATGATTGTCAAGCATTGCGCAGATAAGGTTGTTGGCAGCTGTTATCGCATGCATGTCACCTGTAAAGTGAAGGTTAATATCCTCCATAGGAACAACCTGTGAATAGCCGCCGCCAGCAGCACCGCCCTTGATTCCGAAAACCGGACCGAGTGAAGGTTCTCTGAGAGCGAGCATTGTCTTTTTGCCTATCTTTGCCATTGCCTGTGTAAGACCAACACTGACTGTGGTCTTTCCTTCTCCTGCAGGAGTTGGATTTATTGCAGTAACAAGAATAAGCTTTCCGTCCGGCCTGTCTTCAAATTTTTTGTAGACGGCTTCAGAAAGCTTAGCTTTATAATGTCCGTATGGCTCTATATCATCGATATTTAATCCAAGATCTGATGCGATCTCAGTGATTTTTTTCATTTTTGCACCCTGAGCAATTTCGATATCTGTCAGCATAATTATGATTCCTTTCAATAAATATTTTCTGCACCATGAAATGTACTTCATGATGCAGATAAAATGTACTATTTAATTATACCATAATTATTTTCAGGTTTCAACATTATTTTTGCTTTGTTTTTATCGAATTCATAGCTCTGTGTTGTTATATCTTTAAAAATGCTTTTTGATGTTTTCTGACCGGGTAATTACCTTAAGGCATTTCATATTAATAATTTATGGTCTTTGCTCGACCGGCTTCGGAGGTACTGGTTTTTTTTCTGCGCCTGCGTCAGCTGCTCCGGGAACTTTCATAGGATCGTCCCCATCTTTTTTACCTTTTTGATTTTCCGGATCTGTTCCTTCAGCATCAGGTTTCGAATGTTTAACAACTTCTTTTGATTCGTCAGGACCTTTTTTCGAATCTTTCGGCTCCACAGGAGGAGCATTCTTTTTGGCCTCCGGATCTTCATGACCGGCTTTTTTATCTTTCTGATCAGGTTTCGGTGCAGGAATTACTACATTATTTATATTTTCTTTAACAGGATCATCTGTCTCAGTCTGAGTTTCTTCAGTTGTTTCTTCTGTTACAGTTGTTACACAGGTCTCATCATAAACTGCACTTATTTTCGATTCAGAAACTGCCGCCTCCGTAGTTTCCTCTGTTTCTATTATTGCTGAGGGCTCTGTCACTTCAGGCTTATTGCCGGTTTTAACAATACCGGAAAAAAAAGAATACCCACCAAAAAGGAGTACCACTGCAGCGGCTGCAGATGCAATTGCCCTGAATTCAATTTTATGTCTTTTCTCAACGATCTCAACATCCGATATTTCAGATGCTTCTGCTGTTCCCGGCTTTTCCGGGAGATTTTCCAGTGTATTTAACAGTCTTGTTTTATAAGAACCCGGAACGAAGTCATTTTTATGAGCTGCGCTTTTTCTTATAAGCATATCTGTTTCTTTTCCAAATGTTTCCATACTCTCAACACTTCCTTTCATATCTTTATCCAATCAAATCCTTAACCTTCTGTCGCCCTCGGCTCAGTCGCGATTTTACGGTTCCGACTGCAACATTTAAATAATCTGCAATTTCCTTTATTGGTATTTCGTCATAATAAAACATTATAAGCACCGTTCGGTACTCATCTTCCAGAGAATTGATGATCTCCCATGTTTCATCGTAATTCTCGGAATATGAAGGTTCAGTATTTACTTCTTCAAGTGACTGAACATTTTTATTTTTTCTGCATATAGCATATGCCTCATTTATTACTATTCTTGTTATCCATGATTTAAAAAAAGCTATCTCTTTGAGCTGGTCAAACTTTTCATATGCCTTCATTACTGCACTGCATACTGCATCCTCCGCATCTGCGTCATTTCTCAAGATTGACTTTGCTGTAAAGAAAAGCGAATCACTGTGTTTCATAACAAGCTGGCTGAATTGCTGTTTGAAATCCATATACCCGCCCCTTTGTATTGTCAGTTCGAAAATCACTGCAAAGATTTTCATCAGCATTTGTATATTATTTTACAGTTGAATTAACACCATGTCAATACATATTTCTTCATTACATATCTTTACTTAAATAAGATGATTTTAAGAGCAAAAAAGTTCCATAAAACACATATTTTTATCTGAAATTTTCGAACAGCCGGGTGCAGTGTGAACAAAGACAGGAACTCTTTTTTATGACGTTTATCCGGTTAAAAAACTGTATATTTTTTGAAAAATAAGCAAATGTAGAAAAAAGCCCTTCAGACAGCAAAATTTTGTTGTCTGAAAGGCATTGTTCATATATTATTTTCAAAGCTCTGATTTTAACAAGCAGAGGCGGATATCCTCTGTGTTGTTATATTAAAAAAATACTGACGCCTGTAAGATATACAGCGTAAAAAATCATTATTGTTATTTTTTCGGTTTCTCAGGAGCAACCGGAGCCGGTTTTTTTTCGGATTCCGGCTTGATTTTATTTTCTTTTGCGCCCGGAGTTTTCGGAATTTCAGGTTTATTTTCTTCTTCAGCTTTTTTAGCCGGAGTCTCAAGCTCCACCGGATGGTCATCTAATTTTATCGGTTCTTCAATAACATTCTTTTCTACAGGAGGAACAGCTTCCGGTACATAAACTTCCATGATCTCAGCATATTCTGTTTCTTCATCCGTCGTTTCTTCTGCTGTTGTCTCAGCCGAAGTGCATACAGTTGTTGTTTTAACTGATGAAGTAACCTGCACCGGAGTTGTTGCAGGCAATTCTGAAACAGTTGATGTGACATCAGAACCGGAATCCGAATTTGTCTGTACAGGATCCGGCTTTTTCAGCAAAAGCACAGACGCTGCACAAATAAGCAAAACAGCAGCAGCTACAGACGCAATTGCGCTGAATTCCATTCTGCCTTTGTTCCGAACTATTTTAATATCTTCAATGATCTGTCCGACCGTTTCTTTTTCCGGCAGACATTCAAGCGTCTTTTCCAGTTTATACTTATAAGTATCCGGTATCAAATCATTTTTATGCAGAGTACTTTTTTTTATTATCGCATCTGCTTCTTTTTCATATGTTTCCATACTATTTCCCCGTCCTTTCTTATTAGATCAAATCCCCCCGATTTTTTTATCAGCCGGATTTTAAAATTCCGACCAAAAAACTTGGATAATCCGAATTATATCATATTTATATTTTTTATAACTCAGCTTTTTTCAACACAAATCAATTATTTACATATCAATCCAATAATAAGATGATTCCAACCGCAAAAAAGTTCCACAGCAGCAATTATTTTCTAAATATCTCAAAGCTATGCTGATAAAAGCACGCATTTTCGTACTATACTATATATAATGCTGTATAAAAAGCATTCATCTGCCAAAAATATTTGTTTCAGATAAATAAAAATATTTTATAATTTCTTTGCAACCTTTTCATATCCTTTTTCATCTTATTAATGCAAGCAAATAAAAATGGCTTATTCGCTTATCACTACATACCACACTTACATTAACCATACTTTAATTTTTAAAATTTGAAGGGAGGTTTGTCCTGACCTAATTTAGTCCCAGGACAGAAAAGAAAAGATTATGAAGATGAAAAGAATTGCTGCCGGCATATCGGCAATCGTTCTTGCTGCATCCACCACAATCGCAGTATCAGCTGCTTCAGATGAGTTCGACTATGATGCCGCAACCGCAAATGAAGCTCCTGTACTTCTCACATCATATGCAGTGTCTGACGACGAAACAATGGATGTCGTTGCTTTTGAAGAAGTTACAACAGATGTAACAGAAGCAATTGTAACTGAAGAAGTTGTTGAAGAAACCACAACCGAAGCTGTAAGCGAAGAAATCGCTGAAGCTGACGTTACAGAAGCAGAAGTAACAACAGCTGTTGCTGAAGAAACTGCTGACGTTACAGATGTAACTAAAAAGAAAGGTCCTAAGGATAAAGACGTTGTTGTTTCAATAACAGATGGCGAAGTTTCAGAAGATATTCTCAATGCTATTGAAGAAGCTCTTGAAAACACTCCAAAAGCTAAAGAAGATTCATGGACAAATCCGCTTTCTGATATTGATGACGAACAGATGACCTTTGATTTCATTATCAAGCATGCTGACGTAAGACCTGACGGAACAATTCATGTTGACGGCGTTATTTATAACGAAGATCTTACAAAGCTCATCTCTTACTCTCCTGAAAAGGAAGACAAGGAATTCAAAGTTCCTCCTACAGTAAAGGAAATTGAAGAGTCTGCTTTTGAAGGTAACGAACACCTTGAAAAAGTTCATATCGGCGAAGGAACAAAGAAGATCGGTCCTAAGGCTTTCAAAGACTGCCCGAAGCTTCATGAAGTTGAAATGAACAAAGATGTTAAGGTTATCGGACCAAAAGCTTTTGAAGGAACTGAAGATCTTACAGTTATCGAAATTCCTGACAATGTAAAAGCATTTATCGAAGATGCTTTCGACAATTCTGAAAGCATTGAAGATTTAGTAATGTATGCTTTGGACAAATATGCATCAGTTAAGTTTGGTGATCTTAACGGTGACGATGTAACAGATCTTACAGATCTTTCAATTCTCGCTGTTAAGCTTATGGACAAAGATAACTTCAGCAAGATCGAAACAATCGTAGCTGACGTTATGGAAGACAGTAAAGTTGATATCGCTGACCTTGCTCGTCTGAAGCAGTACGTAATGGGTGAAAAGATCGTTCTCGGACCGCAGGTTTGATAGAAGATATTTTGTTTTACCATTAATAATTATAAATTTATCCTAAAGAAAGATACCCGACAATTGCACTCCCGCTTTTGCCGGGTATCTTTTTGTCTTTATATTTCATTTTTTGTTGTTGTATTTTGCGATATTTTGGCAATATTCTATAAACTTGGCGCAAATTTATGTCTTTTTTATGATTTGTGCAACCTTTTTTGCTCTATACGCATCTAAATAAATGACAATATAATTTAGCTTATTCTCAACACAATACCTACATTCCAAATTTATTATTATTTGAAAGGAGGATTGTCCTGAATTTGATATCAGGACAGAAATCTTATGAAACTAAAAAAACTAACAGTTGGTTTATCGGCAATTATGCTTGCCGCTTCTGCTGCATCAGTTGTATCAGTATCTGCTGAAACTGATCAGACTGAAGCTGATGCATCTGTTTCAGTTATATGTACAGCTTCTGAAGAAACCTGCACAGAAACATCTGCAAAAAAACATGACAAAAAACCTGAAGCTCCAAAGCCAAAAGTTCCTGAAGGAAAAGGTCCGGCAGCTGCTGAAGGGAAAGGTCCAAAAGCTGCTGCAAAGCAGGAAGTCCTTGCTGAACCGAAAGCTCCTGTTAAGCCGGAAGTTCCTGCTAAGCCGGAAGTCCCGGCTGAACCGGAAGCTCCTGCTAAGCCGGAAATCCCTGCTGAACCGGAAATCCCTGCTGAACCGGAAACACCTGCTAAGCCGGAAGCTCCGCAGCCACCCAAGGAAGTTATCATTTCAGTAACAGACGAAAAAGTCTGCGAAGACATTCTTAAAGGTGTCGAAGAAGCTCTTGAAAACACTCCTAAGGCAAAAGAAGAATCATGGGTAAATCCGCTTTCAGCAATCGATGACAAGCAGATGTCCTTTGACTTCAAGGTTAAACATGCAGATGTAAGACCTGACGGTACCATCCACATTGACGGAGTTATCTACAGCGAAGATCTTTCAGAACTTCTCTCCTACTCTCCTGAAAAGAAAGACAAGGAATTCAAAGTTCCTGCACCAGTAAAGAAGATAAATGATGAAGCTTTCAAAGGAAATAAACATCTTGAAAAGCTTGATCTCGGAAAAGGTCCGAAGGAAATTGGTCCCGGCGCAATAAAGGACTGTCCAAATCTCCATGAGATCGTAAAACCGGAACCGCCTGTAAAGCCTGATCCTGCAAAGGATAAAGTTATTGAGATCCCGGACTGCTTCAAGGCTGCAGTTGACGATATTTTCGCTAACTGTGACTGTTTTGAGGATCTTGTTTACTATGCTATAGATAAATGTTCAGAATATAATTTCTGTGATATAAACAATGATGATGTTACCGATCTTTCTGATTTCACTATCCTTTCCACAAAGCTTCTTGACAAGGACAATTTCAGCAGGATCAGGGAAATCGTACTGGCCGTTATAGAAGACGGTGTAATTGACAGCAATGATATTTCTCTTGTAAACGAGATCATGGTTAATTACAATATTATTCCTGAATAACAGGAACTAAAAATGATATCTTGTTTTACCATTAATAAATATTAATTTATCCTAAAGAATCCGCCCGGCATTTGTACTATGTGCTTTTGCCGGGCGGACTCTCTTTTATGTAAAGAAGGAAAATAACTTTAGAACTAAAAAAAAAATCCGAAGTAAATAGTATACAGAAAAAAATCTGATAAAAACCATGCAACGAAAAAAAATTAAACCTGTCTCTATTATCAGAAGCAAGTTTAAAACATTTTCAGGATTTTTTGGAGGACAAATATATGAAAAGAAAAAAATTATTCTCAAGGCAAGACACCTTAAAATTATCTTCATTTATTATGGCGGCTTCTCTTGCACTAAACAATGCAGAAATGATCAGTGCTTATGAATATGATGACAGTTATAACCGCAGAAATACCGAAGAAGAAATTATTGCTGAACTTTCTGAAAAGGAACAGCGCGGTGATATAAACGGGGACAAAACTATAAATGTTTTCGACCTTATGAGATATAAAAACACACTTATGGAAGGAAATGAAAAAGATTTTGATACAGTAGAAAAAAGCTACCGTTTTGATGCAAACAGTGATGATAAACTTGACGGAAAAGATGCTTTCTCTGTAAAAAAAGACATTCTCAGAAGTTCAAAGATCTGGTCCTACAGCAGCATGCCTGCGATGGACGGCTCAACATCCGCCATCCCGCTCGAAGCACAATTCAAATCAAAAATGCTCGGCATAAACTACACAGATGCCAAAACGATCGTAAAGCATCATAAAACACACGAATCCTTTTCCATGCTCCTTTCCGGCGAAAACGACATGATCTTTACAGTTCCGATATCAGAGGCACAGCAGAAAGCAGCTGACGATGCAGGTGTTAAACTGAATTTTGTTCCTGTTGCAAAGGAAGGCTTTGTTTTCGTTGTAAACAAAAACAATCCTGTAGATTCTCTCACCCAGCAGCAGATAAAGGATATTTATTCCGGCAGAATTACAAACTGGAAGGATGTCGGGGGAAATGATGAAAAAATAATACCATATCAGCGTAACAAGGATTCAGGAAGTCAGAATTACATGACAGAATTCATGAAGGACGATACTCTTATGGAAGCCCCTGTCGGATATGTTGAAAAAGTAATGGGCGGACTGATGGACCGTATTGCCATATATGATAATTCATCAAGTGCAATAGGATATTCTGTATATTCATACGCTGCCCAGATGTATGAAAATTCATCCGATGTAAAATTTATTGCAGTTGACGGAACAGCACCTTCAAGAGAGACAATTGCTGATTCGTCATATCCGCTTGTAAGCTATACATATATGATGTACAGAGACAGCATTTCAGAAAAAACAAAAAATTTCATAGACTGGGCGGTTTCAGATGAAGGTCAGCAGTGTGCAATGAGAAACGGTTATCTTCCTGTTGCTGATATTGAATATCCTGATGAATATAAATTATATAATTCTGCCGGAACAGGAAAGGAGATGCCTGAAGATTATATTCCTTCCAGAAAGTACGCCGTATTTACTTTCCATACGAAAGAGGGGGATATGTCCTGTCAGGAGTCATATCAGATTGACTTTCTTAAGGACAAAGAGTTTGAGAAGCAGATTAATTCTGATATTTTAAATCTGCTTGAAAGTAAAGGGACAACCAGCGATATCAAGCTTAACTGTGAAGCTGTAAACGGTTATATGACAGTTGAAGTATGTTTTGACAAAACCAGATGCTATATTAATTATGACCTGATAAACAGGAAAAAACTCGAAAAATTTTCAGACCTTTTTTATAAGGATACCTGTTTTATAAACGAAGTAAACCGGAATATTCAGAAAAAATTCACCGGTTCTCCATTTTCAGAAATTATGAAAACGGATTTTCTTGGAATTACCGGCGGGATAGACGAATTTTCAGTTAATACTGTCCTTCTTGGTGATAATAATCCGTATTTTCACAGCAGAAGAGAACTTTACTATTGCTATAACTATGAAAATACTGATTTGCTGAAATATATGGTTACAGGTGAATATAATGATATGAGAGATTTAATATCAGTTTGTGATGCAGATACAAATAGATATTATATTTCAGAACGTAATGAATGGGCCACAGAATATGTGCTGCATGACGACGGATATATTCATGAGGAAATTGCAGGTTCTGCTTTCCACAGTAAGGAAGAAACAGAAAAGCAGGCGGAAATACGCAGAAAAATATTTGCCGATGTTATTGAATTAAATCAGATTCCTGAAAGTAATATGTCCGAGTCAAGACTGCACATCAGTCTGTATGAAGGAGGAT
>JAZQPR010000220.1:0-24773 GCA_045628605.1 Oscillospiraceae bacterium | reverse complement strand
TATTGTTACTTATATAATTAAGCGACAAATTTGACTTCCTTTAAGTTGATGACATTGCCTATAGAGGCGGGGGATATCCTCTGTGTTGTTATATTTATAAATTGATTTGTCCGAACGATATATATAATAAGCGTTTAAACTTGATCTACACAGCTTAAATTTTTAAAGTATATTTAAATATGAAAGGGAGTATGACTATTATGAAAAAGACTTTCAGCATTTTAGTATCCTCTTTGGTTTTATTATCTGCTGTATGCAGTCCGTTTGATGTTATTGCTTTGAGCAGATATAGCGCAGATTCTGAAAATGACTGTGAGATTTCCAGAAGAGAGACAGAACTGTTTGATGATTTTGACGGCGACTCACTGGATTCTGCAAACTGGCTTGTAGCAGACAAATCGTGGGGCGGAAACAACGGCGGTCTGGTTCCTGAAAATGTATCCGTATCAAACGGAACATTAAAGCTCGAAGGACATGGAAATCTGTATACAGGAGATGTCAGGGGACATAATAATTCGCTCGGTGGAAAGAGAACCGGCGGAGGAATAGCAACGAGGGATTATTTTTCTTCAGGCAGCTATGAGATTGTTGCAAAAGTTGCTCCTGTACAGGGCGCATGTTCAGCTGTATGGACTTTTATGTATGAAGAAAATGACGAGGAAATATCTAACCATGAGATTGATATAGAGATCCCTACAGCAAATGATACCCATTCTGAACCATGCTTTGAATGTGCAAGATTCAACACCTATGTAACTGAAACAAAGGACAACAGCCAGTTTAAGGATCTTCCTTATGCTGTAGATGATGGTGAGTATCACAAATACAGATTTGACTGGCATACAGGAAGTGAAACTGAGGAAAAGAGAGTTGACTTTTATGTAGATGATGAATTTATTTGTACCAGCAAAAAATATGTTCCGACAAATGCAAGCAGACTCTGGATAGCTATATGGTTCCCGTGCGCGCAGGATAAGGACAAGGACGGTGTATGTGAAACAGGCTGGACAGGTACGGCAAATTTTGATACCGCAGTATATGAAATAGATTCTGTTAGAATTACCCCTTTCCTTGAAGAAGGAGACACTGTTCAGAATGAATCAGTTCCGAAGAGAGGATGGGCGCCTGACTCATTTCCGGAAGATGCTGAGAAAGAAAACTATGAACATCTGAAGAACGGAGATTTTTCAAATGGTTCTGACTGCTGGAAAACAGAGGGCGATGCAATAATTGAGAGCGGAAAAGCAGTACTTACCACAGGTGACAAGACAGATACTATAAAACAGGTTGTAGACGTTCTTCCGAAAACTACTTATACATTCAGTGTTGATGTTGAAACCGAAGGACCTGAAGCTGTTGTTGGTGTAAGAAAGCTTAACGGAGAAGGCAATGAGTCTGTTAAGGTTATAAAAAATGGCAGAACTTATGTTTCATACACTACCGGGGACAGTGTAAGCCAGCTTGAAGTATATGTACAGGTACTAAGGTATCAGAATGCAAAGGGCAATGTCTATTCTGATAACGCATCATTCAAAGGTGGAAAAATCAGTTCTGAGCCTGCAGTAACTGATGTGACGGAGGTTACAACTGATTCAGCTGATACTCAGACAGTTGATGACAAATTAAGAGGTGATCTAAATAAAGACGGTACTGTAAATTCAAACGACCTTAAATTGCTGGTATCATTTTTACTTTCCGTTACAAATGATCATGATATAAATACTTATGATGTCAACGAAGATAAGAGTATCAATATACTTGATATGATTGAATTAAAAATTATACTATTAAGCTGATTTGACTTAACCGTAAATTTGTTGATATGAAACGTTTATCAAGAGTTTGAATGTTACAAGATTTGATGAACTGGGTCTGCACAGACTTGAAAGTACAAGATTTAAAGATAACGGGCCATCATCCGGTCTGTATGCAAAATGCGGCTGGACAGAGGAAGGAATTAAACGTTCATGTGTTTATAAAAAAGGTGAATGGCGTGATTTGACAATTATTTCTATACTTGATCATGAATATAGAGATTTTATAGAAAAATCACACTACTGGGATTAAAGATAAAAGTATTAACCAACAAGTCCTTATGTATTTTATTTTAAACAGACAAATGATTGTGAATATTATTGCTTTAAATGTAATAATATTTAAATATTTTGTTTAAATATTAAAAATTTAGCCGAATATATAATTATAGTCTTTCTGTATTTATATATTCGGCTCTTATTATAACTACACCGAGCTTTGAAATACAGAAAAATCGTTCAGGAGTTTGAAAAAACAAATGAATAGTGAAAAATAGGGAAGGTGAAAAAATGCTGAAAGTATTTAAAAGGGTTTTAAGTCTGTTCATCTCTGTCTCTATGTTAGTGCAGACCGCGCCGGAAACGTTTATCAAGGCCGCGAATCTGTTTGGAGGTGGCAGCTCCGGAAGCAGTGTTCCGCAAATTAAAGTAACACTGCTGACAGGAAAATCTGTTCCCGAAGACATGGTTGACAAGGTCAATATGCCTAAAGGGGATTCAGTAGCTGAGGGGACGAAGGTTGGGGAGATTACCTCTCCTGAACTTTCAGGATATGTCTTTGAAGGTTGGTACTATGATTTAAACTGTACAGAGTATGCATATCCAAATGACGTGATTGAAGACGGAGTTTCGCTGTATGCATCATTTACGAACCGGAGGATCACAGGTGATGAAGATGATCTTAACGGAAACTATACAGCAACTATGGACCTGAAGGATCTAAATTTTAAATTCAGAGTTACAACAGTTCCGCCGGTACCGGATATTGATGTGTCATCTGACGGACTGGGATCAGACAAACAGCTGTTTACTCTGGAGGTAAAAAATTATACTGAAGACGAGTTGAAAGAAAAAATCGTAGTCAGAGATCAGTATGATAATGTTGAATTGAATACAGTTATCACAAAGCTTGATAACAATATCTATGAAATTGTGCCGGCTGATGGTTTTGAGCCCGGAAAGGTATATCAGCTGGATATCAGCGGAGCTGATGATCTGTATATTATTGCAGAAGGAGAAACTCTTGATAAAAATGTAATTTATCATAATATGAGTCTCTATCGTGAAGAATCGATTGATTTTAAACTCGAAGACAATATTATTTATATTCCCGCTGATAATGTCGAAAATCTCGGAGAGCTTCAGCCTCTTATGACAGCTGAAGTCGTTAATCTGAGTGATACAGCCGATAAAATGACAGAGCTTGAAAAAGCTATTGCAGACGGTACAAAAGACTCTCTTCAGACACATGAAGATTCCAGTGTTGAAAAAGAAGGTTCTTTTGTATACAAAGCTTCACCGGATATGCTTCCGAAAGTTGGAGACACAGTATGTATCTACAGAGGAACATCTCCCGGAGAAAAGGTTGAAAAATCTGAGGATCTTTTCACAGAAGATGATGCTTCATACATGGTGATTGATCGAATTGAAGATTTATATACTTTTTATTATCATCTTGCTGATCCGATGGATGTAGTTGATGTTCCTACAGTAGTACCGATTTCAAATAAAGCAGATCTGGAACCAAACGACGGAAATCAGATTACACTTCCATATGATTCTTTTACTTTTGCAAGTCAGAAGCAGATTCCTTTCCTGCTTAATTATACTGCAGTAACATATGGGGAAATGGAAATTGATGAAGAAACAGAAGTTGAAGTCGGAGACTTTTTATCTATCTACAACGTTGTAAACGGAAATGTTTCAGAAGAAGATATAAATACTCCTAAAATTGTTAAAATTACAAATATCTCAACGAAAAATACCGGTTCTGAAGGAAAAGAACAGCTTGTAGTATCATATTCAAATTCTTCAATGGATGAGCTTCAGAATCAGCTGCAGGTTCATGCAAAAAATGAGTATGATGTTCCGCAGTCGTTTATAGACGAACATGAAGAAGAAGTTTCACATCTTGCTGCTGCTGAATTTGAAAAAGCAGATAAAACTCCTCTTCTCGAAGGCTTATTTAAAGAAGAGGAAGTTAAGGCAGAACTTGAGAAAAACGGTGTTGACATTTCAACTACTTTTATAGTTGACGATAACGGCAATCTTCTTAACGCAGACATGCTGGATTTTGATGAGCTGGACCTTGATTTTTCAAGTGATGAAAAGCTGCTTGATGCTTCAAATAAAAACGATAAAGTTAAAGCCGAACTTAAAAGACTTTCATTTGAACCTGATGTTTACAGGGATCTTACACATTTTAAAAGAAGCGGTGTAGGTTTCAGTGCCGAAGTAAGAGGACAGGTTGAAGTTTCTATTGATAAATTCACTTTTTCAAAGAAAATTAAGGAAGAATCCAAGCGCGAAGGTTCAGGAAAAATAGTCATTGACTTTTCTCTTGGAGTAACACAGGAAATATATATTAATCAGAATGTTGACTTTGATATTGTTTGGAAATATTATGTTATACCGGTTGATTTAAAAGCAAATATCAGTATAGACGTAGGCTCTTGGAGCAATGTTAAAGGAAATCTCAAAGTATCGACCGGTTATGAAGATGATGCAGTTGATATGAGTGAAATAGAATTGTCTGATTCAATGAAAAAGTATGAAGACAGTTTAAAAAAACTTAATGAAAACATTATTCCGAAGCTTAAAGATGCAAAAGAAGCCTGGGAATGGGTAAATGAAACCAGTCAGAACGAATATGTTCCATGGGAAGCTGATGAAAAATCTATAGTTGACCATATAAAGGATGAGGATGAAGATCCTGTACCTCAGGCAGCGAATCTCAGTGATTTTGAGAAAGCCTATAAAAATATAGTTGACGGTGTAAGCGACACATGGATGCCTTTAATTAAAACAGTATTGGTCGAATCAAAAGCAAGCATTAAAAAAATCGTTGAATTTAAACTTGAAATAGGCTTTACTCTCAGTTTTTGCGGAACAATTGAGATAGGAGCTGAGTTTAATTATGACTATATAAAAAGATACAGTGCTTCATTCAGATTACGAGATTTTGATGTAAGTACAAATACAACCGATATTCAGAAACCTCATTCAACTTTTTCTCTTTATGCGATAGGTGTTTTCGGTCTGAAACCGGCTTTATATGTTGAATTTTCCGTTGGTTTGATCAGTACAGATCTGGACAGTGTCAGCGTAATGGTAGAAGCCGGATTTGAACTTACCCTGTATCTCTATGGAATCCTGAATATAGACAACTGGCTTGATGAATCTGTAAGATTCCAGGGAGGTGTATTCTTTGATATTAAGTTTGTTCTGGAAATATCTCTGGGAGCACAGGTCGGAAAAGGAGCATTCAGTACATCAAAAACGATTTATTCTCTTGAGATACCTTTGATCTCTCTTGGTACAAGATATCAGATACGAGGGTTTGCGGAAGATACCGGAGAAGTGGATGAAGATGACAATCCTCTTTATAATATGAAGGACAGCATGGAGCAGTCTGTTACAATAAAGAGCGACACAGGAGAATATGTTGATATTCCTAAGGAATACAGAATGATAATGGCTCTTGACATGCGTTCAGGTGATGTTGTTCCTTATATTCCTGAAGCAAACGAATTTAAATATGAATTTCTCGGAGATCCTGAACCTGTTATTCCATCGCCGGACGAACAGAACAGGGGTGTTCTTGGAAAGGGTGTAGTAAAAGGTTTTCAAAGCAGAGGCGAAAAATATCCTGATTCAAAAATATTCCTTGATAAAGAAAAACAGGATTTTAAGAAAGTAAAATCTTACGAAAGAGTTCTTCTCGATGACAGCAAAAATCATACGATGATCAAATTCACAATTGATGTCAAAATGACTTATATACCTCCGGGAGGAGTACTGCTCAGAGGAAGAAATTATACCAAGATCCTTCATATAACAGTTGATCAGACTTCACGTGCTAAAACTATTGGATATCAGACAAATATTTATAAGCCGATAGAAGGTACGCTTTATAATAATACTGATGAGGCGGTAATTAATTATTATATGCCTCAGGTGCCAATTACAGATGAAGATGACCCCGTACTGAGGACAGAACCTCATTTTGTAGGTTATGATTTCATAGGATGGCAGGGGTTGAGTCAAGGTACGGAATTATATCAGTATTATGATCTTGAAGAACGTTATAATTTCGCTGGTTTTAGAACTTTGATTTGGGTTTGTCATGATGCGTATCGATCCGTATGGGAAAAAGCAGATGATGATTTTGTTTCAGATTCTATTCGTCCGGGCAAAGAAGATCCTCAAAACTGCCTGTATAATAACATTCGTTTCGGTGTTATTGCCGAGCCTAAGCAGCAGAAACTCAATGTTCGTCACTGGCTTATCAAACCGGATGGTTCAGGATATGAGCTTGTTTCAGAAGATGGAGCATTTACCAATGAAAATATAGTTTCTGATGCAAGCTACGATATGAAACAGCTTTATGAATGGGGTGTATTTGACAGTTTATCAGATAAAGACAAGGCTGAAGTACTGAGAAATTATCATGGCCGCAAATGGGAAGGCTATTCTATCAATTTGATCGAGGTCGGGGATGTAAAAGTAACCAAGGGAAATGGCACGACTTTAACTTTGACCAAGAAAAATGGTCTGTCTGCTTCTGTTACCCCATCAGATGATGAATGTGCTGTTGATACTATTGATGTTTATTTTACACAGCGTACACCATATAATATAAATTATATTGCTGTTGATGAAAATGGCGAGACGCTTAGAGATAACAGTATAGCATTTTCAGATTACAGGGATGTATTTATTAACGGAAGTACATGCAAGCTTCGTACTGCTGCTGAGATTAACACTGAACTGACAGGTTATGAATTCTGTGGCTGGAATGACATATCAGAGTTTTCAGAACTTGCAGAAGCTGAAGGAAGCACACCTGACAGCGAACTCAGGATAATGCCTTCGCATCCTATAACAGTTACATATAAAGTAAAACCTATAGAATTTACAGCCGGTTTTAATTATTTCTGCGATGAGTGCAAAACCAACATTATGAACAGAAACTTTAAAACTATAGGCGGAGAAATAGTAACACTAGAAGAAATCCTAAACAGACCTTCATTATATGACGGTGTAACATTAGGTAATACTATCACTGACGATCGTGATATTGTTTCTGATTTAGCACAGGAGTATGTAATGGGTGGTATCAGAGGAAAATGTATAGCATCTATAGATATATATCTTTCCGAATCAAAAGACAGACCGAAAGATCTTAATATCCGTGTAGAATTTACAGAAGCAGTTAACAAGAAAATGAATACGGAAAATGCTGCGGATTATAAAGATTATATGTATGCTTCTTTTGATTTAGGTACAGACGTCAAATGCCATGAATATCTTGGCTGGAAAGAAAGTGATACAGATCCATTCCCGAAAGGTTATCATTTCTTAGGATTCCGCTGCAATGCAGAAAGCGGACCTTATCCCGACCTTGATACTGACTATTTTGTACCGGTATTTATGAAATCACATCTTTCAAATACAGACTGGACAAGATATGAGGAAGATACAAATACTCTTACATATATTTTCCGTTCTGAACTTGTACCGATGGATCGTAATTATACAATTAACCATTTATACATTGATGAAAAGGGATTCAGAACAAACTATAACAAAGAAGTTAGAACAGGATATGCTGATCAGGTAGTCGATGTATTTAATGATCATTATTATGAAGTAGTAGGTTTTGAAACAGATTATGAAAAAACTCCTGAAACATTTACTGTTTTGCCTGAAGGAGAAACAGTATTTGATTATTATCTGAAACCTGCATACTATAAATATAATTTTACTGCAAAAGATCCTGAAACCGGTGAAGTTATATTCAGCTCAAATACATACAGCAAGGCAGCACACGATACTTTTGTTCTTCCTGAAGAACTGAGAGTTAAGAATAACAGTTTACTTGATCTTGAAGGTTACAAATTCCTCGGATGGGTCAATAAAGAAAATGGAGAGTGGGTAGCACAGGACTATTATAAAAGCGGTACACCTTCTGAAGTACTTATGAAAATAAAAGTCTCTAAGTATACAGAAGGAACATTTGAAGCTGTTTATGAAAAGAAAGATGCTAAAGTATCTCTTTATTGGGATGATTATAACAGCATGAGGATAAATGACTCTATATTCAAGAGCAAAACAAATGGATATGACGCCGAAACCGGATGGACAAAGGGAGCAGCTGTCGGTACAGTTAAAACTCACACGGAATTTACTCTTCCTGAACCAAAAATGATTGACGGTGCAGTATTCCTTGGCTGGTACGACAATCCTGAATTTAACGGTGAGCCTGTAGACAGTAAACAGAAAATTAAAAAGGATTCTGTTTATTATGCTCGCGTTATTCATGCTTTTAAGGTCGAATTTGTCGGACAAGGTGATGCTGATGATCCGTGCGATTACAGCAGAACCGTAAAACAGTCATACGGACAGCCTTATTCTTTACCTCAGTATGTCCCGACAAGATCACACTATTCATTTGCAGGATGGAGCACAGATCCTGACGGTACAGATTTAATTACAGAAACTTCAAAAGCTTCTGATGAAATAAAAACTCTGTATGCAGTCTGGGGTCCTGCAGAATATATTATTTCATTTGACCTTGACGGCGGTACATGGAGCGAAAAGAATGAAATAAAGCACAAATATGGTGAAAGTACAACAAAAATACCCGATGAAAAACCTGTAAAAACAGGATATGAATTTGTCGGATGGCAGCGATCAGGTAAAACAGAAATCCTTCAGGCAGATAAAATTTCATTTGAACCGAAATCTCTTAACTGGAGTATTACTCTGTTTGCAGTATGGACACCTGTTGAGTACACAATAGAATACGATACGGATGGCGGTACAATGCCTTCATCATATAATGCAAAAACATGGACCCTCGATACACCTGTTACAATTGATCCGGTTCCTGAAAAGGAAGATGCTGTATTCAAAGGCTGGTATGAATCTGATGAGCAGGGAGAAAATAATGTACGTGTTCGTAAAATTGATTCTAAACATAAAGTCGGAGATATAACTCTGCATGCAAAATGGATCTATAAGGAACATCCGGTAAATGTTTTTTATTACAGCAGCACAGGAGAGAATATCTCATATATCCTCAATCTTGATGAAGATATTCCAAGATCATATAAAATTACTGATGAAAATTATCCTCTCCCTGATATGCCGGATGGTGATGTATGGGACTTTGCTCACTGGGAGATAATTGATTCTGAAGGTAAAAAAAATATAGTAACAGAACTTAATTTCGCTGAATACCCTGAGAAAATCGAACTGCATGCTGTGTTCAACAAGCTTACATACAGCATCAATTATGATTTTAACGGCGGCGATAAAGGCACAGAAACCTATCCTTCCGTGGCCAGCATCGGCGAAGCAGTAAAAACTCCAATTCCGGAAAGAAGCGGATATTATTTCAAAGGCTGGACAATGAATGGTACACAGACAGTATCGAACAGATTTGAAATGAATATCGCAGAACCAATAACCCTTAAGGCTATCTGGAAAAATGAACAGGGATATTCATCTGAATCTGAATCAACATACCAGGTAAAATACTATGTTTATGATTCTTCAAAGGGCTGGATGCTTGACAAGACAGGTACTGAACAGAAAACACATCAGCCAAGTATATCCTATAGCTCAATAAATAATGAATACACATTTGATAAAAATCTGTATATGTTTGATCATATTTCAATTAAAGGTGACAATACAAAATTTGGTTATCTCGATGAAATTAATTTAAGAACAGATACATTGAATGAATTCAACGTTTATTATTCATTTAAGGAATATAATGTTCATTTTATGTATGAACACGGTTCAGAAAATGAATACAAGACAGAAAAGCTTCACTACAATGAAAAAATAACTGATCCTGACGGTAAACCTGTAAAGAACGGATATACATTCAACGGTTGGGATTACAAATTTGACACATCAAAAACCGTTTTAGAAATATTTAAAAACAGTCATGATCTGTATATTTATCCAAAAGACTGGACAGAAACAAGATATCCTATCACTTATGTAAACTGGCCTGAAGGAGATTCAAATCCAAATCGTCAGTACTATACAGTAAATGATTCTGATTTTGCTTTGATTCTGCCATCAAAACCGGGATATACAGCAAAAGAACAAATCGTTGAAATCAATGGTAAAAAGGAACCTGTAACAGTTACTGTTGAATGGGAAAAGAACCACTATGCAATAGCATATGATCTTCAGGGAGGTAAAGTCGAAGCTGATCTTTTGAGTGATTATACTATCCTGACTAAAGTTCAGCAGCTTCCGGTTCCTGTTAAGGAAGGATATTCATTTACAGGATGGACAATTGGTGATTCTGATGTTAAAACAGAAACTGTTCCGCGTACTGATCAGAGAGTAAGCTATAAACTGAAAGCTAACTGGGTACCAAAGATCTATGATATCACTTACAATCTTAACGGCGGTACTCCGAATGAAGAAATTGAAGGAACATTTCCTGAAACTTATTCATATGATGACGTTCAGAATAATAAATATGCTGTTCTGAAATATATGGAAAAGGATGGATATACATTTACAGGATGGGATGTATACATTTTACAGACCGGTGAACACCGTCATATTGGAAATACCGGAATGCTTCGCTATCCTCAGCCGGGTTCAGAACTTTATATAACAGCACAGTTCAGTCTGACTAACTGTACTATTAATTATGATATGAACGCCGGCAGCGATTTTACAAACAATCCGAACTACATAACTTCATTTTATCCTTCAAAAACAGATGAGCTTGTTATTTACTCACCTGAAAGAAGCGGATACGAATTTGAAGGCTGGACATGTGACAAACAGATCGGTTCATATAAGGCAGGCGAACTTATCCCTGCATTGATCATTGACAGCTCAAACGTTTTGCCGGAATTTACTCTTACAGCAAACTGGAAAGCTAAACCATATTATATTACTTACAGATTAAACGGCGGAAGCTTAACTACAACTAACAAAATAAAAACAACGAAAAATGAACTCGGAACACTTGTTCCTGAAGCTTCGGAAGTAATGAATCCTTCAGTTTACAGTATTTTAAATACATTCAGCATGACCGATCCTTCAAGAAAAGACAATATTAAATTCTTAGGCTGGACATCGGAACAGTTCTACGATCTCCTTACATTTACAGAATGTGAACTTAACGAATCCGACAAGAATGCAGTTTACACAAAACAGCCTTTAAGTACAAAAGGATTAACTGCACTTCTGAATGCAAAACCAAAAGCAAATTATGCTCCTCATTTTGAAAATCTCAGAGCGGCAGGTATAATTCTTAACGCAGTATGGGCTGATGGAGAGTACAAGCTCTTCTATAACCTTAACGGCGGTGAACTTCCTGATGGAAAAACAAATCCTGAATCCTATACAAACATTTCTGATACATTTACTCTTGCAAATCCGGTTAGAAACGGTTTCAGCTTCCTTGGCTGGAAATATGCTAATTCAGATGAATTACAGACCTCCGTTTCTGTTGAAAAAGGTTCATACGGAGAAAAGTATTTTGAAGCAGTATGGGGAACAGAAAAATATTCTGTTGAATACGACCTTAATGGAGGAACTGTTTCCGGTTCATCAATTACTACAGAATATACAGCTGATGATATATTAATATCATTTGGTATGCCTGTACGAAGCAATTCTGTTTTTGCAGGATGGACTGTAAAGAACGCTGATAACGATAATATTGTTTACAGCAAAATTACAGGAAACGTAATAACTGTAGATAAGGAAAATCTTTGCAATTTACTTGTTATTGCTAACTGGAACAGTGAAAAGGGCACGATCAACGCTGATCCTATGGATGGCGAATGGGCTTCAGATGCTGTATCAGCAGGTCCGACACTTTTATATCCACTGGATAAAGGTGCAGTTATTCTTCTTTCTGACCCTGTAAAGAAAGGCTATGATTTTATAGGCTGGAACGTACCTGATGGTTCAGGTATTGAAATAACAAAAGCCGAAGAGAATGGATGTCATAATATAGTGATCCCTGCAAATACAGAGAAGAGCTATTATGATTTATCTGCTATCTGGGAAGTAAACAGTGATACAGAATATAAAGTACTCTGCTACACTAAGGAAGCATTGAATGAGAATTATGTTTACAATTGTACCAAGACTTATACCGGAACGGCATGGACTACTGTTTCAGATGAAGTTAAAAACGAGTTTGATTCACTAGTTGATGATGCGGAACTCAAACAAATTGCAGTAAATGACATGATCGTAGGCTTTGATGACGAAATAGAAATAAATGCTGACCAGACTACTGAAATCAAGCTTTATTTTGAAAAAAATCAGCATACTGTTAAATTTAAAGATCATATCGATTTGGGATTCTATAAGGGCCAGAAAATAACTAAACCTGAAGATCCTGAAAAAACCGGTTATATGTTTGAAGGCTGGTATATTGATGATGAATTCAAGAAACCATTTGACTTTGAAAATTCAGTAATGGGAACAGAAGACATCACCCTGTATCCTAACTGGATAGCAAATGGTTACGAAATTGAATATAAGAACTGGCCTGAGGAAATCGAAAATCCAAATCCTAAATACTATATTACCGGAACTGCTAATTTCTATGTTAAATATCCTGAACTTGATCCTGAAAAGACAGGTTACGATTATGGAAATAAGACAGACGAAAACATGAAGACCCTTAATTCTGTAAATTCATATTCAGGTACAGAAAAGATCACGGTCGATACTCCTTGGAATATTCATGAGTTTAATATTACATATAATTATCCGTCTGATCCTGATTTTTATTATTCAGTAGTAGGAGATGAGGTTGATAAATACACCTTCAAAGAAGAAGTAGTTCTGCCTGACATTACTTCATCTACTCATAAATTTATCGGATGGGAAGCAAAGAAAGCATCAGACAGCACAGCTTTTGAACTTGACGGCAATAAGATTCCGAAAGGAACAAAGTGTGATCTTATCGTTACTCCGATATTTGAATTAAAGACATTCAATATCTTCTATTATGGTCTTGCAGGCAGTACATTTGCCGGAAAGAATCCAAATCCTAAGAGTTATACTGCTGAAATTTCACAAATAACTCTTGAAAAACCGGAAAAACCGGGATATGATTTTAAAGGCTGGACTGACAACGGATATACATTATTCGAAAATTATTCAGTTGAAAAATCAAATCCATCTGATCTGATTCTGACAGCAAGATGGGAGGCAATCGAATATAATATAAATATTGACGGAAAAAATAATAATAAATATTCTGTTGAATTTATTGATGAATTCGGTGTGGTTCTTGATCCTGAACTTTATGCTCAGCCTGAATTTGGCTATGAATTTGCCGGCTGGACTGTAAAGGATTCAAACGATAACGAAATAGTACTTGATGAAGGATATAAACTTCCAAAAGGCACTATCGGAGATCTTACCGTTGTTTCAAACTTTAAAGAAATAACCAGATCTATTAAGTATGAACTTCAGAACGGAATGATGGATGAAAACGGTTCATATCCTGATACTTATAAGCTTACTACAGGTACTGTAATTTCTGATCCTGTAAGAAAAGGATATATTTTCACCGGATGGAATATGAATGAAGAATATGGAACTTCGCTTTATGAATCAAAAATTCCTGCAGAAGATTATGGCGATATAGTTCTCTATGCAAGCTGGTCTGAAGATTATGATACAAATGTAAATATCCTTGGATCAAATGATATGAAGATTTCCGGAGGAAAATTTGATGTTGGTTCTACAATTACACTGGATTCTCTGAAAGATTTACTCCCTGAAAACTTTACATTTGAAGATATGATCTATAATTACAACCAGAGTTTTTCAGAGACAGATGAGATTCAGGTAGCAGCAGAAGAGCATTATACCTTTACTGTAGTAGAAAAATATGCAGAAGTTAATTTGATACCAACTGACGGAACAAATGAACTGATTTCAATAATTGCCGGAGACGGAAAATATCAGGCAGGAGAAACAGCTTATATCAATACAGGTGATATTGTAGGCTATACTTTTGAAGGATGGTATTCTGACGAAACATTTAATGAACCGGTAACAACTGATTATAGTTATGATTTTACAGTTTCTGAAGATACTACATTGTATGCTAAATACTCAGTTATTAATTTTGAAATATCAGTTATGACTTCAAACAGCAGCAAATACACAGTAAATGATGATGAAGTCTTAAAATCCGGCAGCATCGAAACAGTACCATACGGAACTGATATCACTCTTAAGGCTGCGGATGAAGACAGATTTATGAAATGGGCTGATGATTCCGGAAAGACAATCGGAACAGAACCTGAACTTACGATCAAAGCTCTGCACAATATGTCAGTTACTTTGATCAGTAAACCGGATGAATCTCAGAAAATGACATACGTTGAATTTTACGGACCTTCTGATCAGGTACTGTATTCAGGATTCTATCAAGCCGGTGATACATTTGAAAATTACCCTGCAATTCCTGCCAAGTATGGATATTCATTTAAATACTGGTCAGTTGACGAAGAAAATAAATTAACGAACATCGAGTCACTATTCGGTACAGAAGAAAGAATAGCTGTTAAGCCTGTCTATGAGAAAAATGACCTTGGAACTTACTCTGTATATGTTACAATAAATAATGAACAGGATACAAAACAAAGCAAAGAGTCAGTTCCTGCCGGAGAATACATTAGTCTGACGGCACCGGAAACAATAGGTGGCAAAACTTTCCGTTACTGGTCTGTTGAAAATGTTGTTTATTCATATAATGCAACATGTCAGATAAAACCACTTTCAGATGTTAATATCAATGCATATTATGATGATGATGATCCTGATTTTGATCCTGAACTTAATGAAAATTCAGTATTCATTACAAATTTCATTACAGAAAATGCCGGAACTGAAGATAATCAAATACCAAAAATTACAGTTGCCGTTGTAAGAGATATATCAGATAAATATTCTATCATCGAATCAGGTGTTCTTTATTACAACGACGGAACATTCGGCTATGACGATAATATGACTGTCTTTGATGAAAATGTTATGAGATACATCGGAATAAACAAGAATAATCAAGGAACCCTTATACTGCACTTTGATATGACAGATAAAAAAGATAATCCTGTTTATGCAAGAGGCTATGTAACTGTTCTTGATGAGTCATCCGGTGCAATTAAAACATTCTATTCAGAAGTGTCATACGGTTATTATATGTAGAGGTGATTTTATGAAACAGGAGCAGTATATAAGTCCCGAAATAGAAATTATAACATTCGAAGCTGAAGATGTTATCTGTTCCAGTTTTGGTTCAGGTGACGAAGAAGGAAATGTGTGATTTCTGATTATTAAAAATACGTAAAAACGCCCTGCAGGGTCAATTCAAATGATCCTGCAGGGCGTTAAATTTTATGTATATTAATTTGCTGTGTTTTTATTCAAATAATTTTTCGCTTCCTTATAATAATTATAGAGTGTTGCACATGCATTTTTATCATTTTCTGAAGCATCAGATGAAAGTATACTGTATGCATATGACAGGGCAGAGATATCTATTGTCCATAAGCTGTTTTTTACTGATACATTAAAAATCCTGTCAAGCTCGGATGCACATATATCTGATATTCTGAACAGATATTCTCCGTCATCTGTTTTTTCAAGTGATGTCGGGTGATCGGTATTGCAGATAAAATCAGATTCGGATAATGTCTGGTCTTCTTTCATTTTAAAACAGAGCAGAATGTCCGTCTTAGAATCAAGCGCTAAAGAATAGGATATGCTGTCAGCTCCGATGCTTTCTGCCGAACCTGTCTGTACATCCGCATATCCGGAAAGATCGATGTCTTTATCAGGTTTGCTGTTGAACACTATCATACGTTCATGATCTTCGCCTATTGTAAATCCATGATGATCAGCGAGAGATTTCTGAGCAAAATATCCGTAATCCGCAAGAGCCTGTGCAAGTATTTTTGCATCTGAGCACTCTTTATTTTTTCGGGCTGAATTTTCTACGATTTTCAGAATATAATCAGCAACTGATGTTTGTAATGTTACTGTACAGTCATTATAGTGATATTCAGCTGTAATGGTATCAGCCATCTGCAGTGTGTTTACAGGGCATCTGAAAGTATAAGTTCCGTCAGATTCAGGTTTAATGTCTGACAGAAGTATTTTTTCCGAATTCCCTCCGAGACCTGAAATTTTAAACTCAAGATATGCATCTTTTGTTTTTGCTTTATTACTCAGTTTCATGTAAAAGTTCATTCCGATATCACCGCGAAGCTCTGCTGACTGACCGACAAATACAGCCTGATAATTGAAGTGAGTTACTTCTGCAGAAGAGAGATCATCGGGTGTTTCAGAAATTATATAGTCAAAATTATCTCCGTTTATGACAAATCTGTATATCGAGCTCATAACAGATTTGTTTGTTTCACCGGGAGTAAAAAAGATTTTTGCATCGCCTTTATCGGGAACGTATCTGTAAATATGTTTTGCAAGACTGAAATATAAAGCATTTTCATCATTTGAGAGCATACCGTAAAAACCGTCCCAGATATTTTTTGAATCATCTCCATACCATACGGAATCTTCAAAAGATGTAAGCGGCAGTACGGTCTCGGTCTCATTGTCTTTTAGTTCGTTCAGATTTCCTTCTTTGGATATATAATAGATTTTGTCTTTAAACAAAACAAAATTAGTTTTTATATTTTTCCATGCAGAGTTTTCAAAATCTGTGCTTTGAGGAGAAGTGTCAAAATCATCTGCTTTTATTTTTCCGACGGATCTCAGCTTTTCGGTTGATATAAGAAAATAGTTGTGATTTACTCTTCCGGTAAGATCCGGAACGGTATCATCATGCGATACATCGACATGATACCGTTTGCCGTTTATTGTTACTATATTCCATGCATGATTGAGTGTTTTTGAATCTGCCATTTCTGTTGTGATACCCAGTCTGTTCATAAGATACATGTAAGCTTTTGCATAGCCTTCACATACTGCATTTTTATTTACAAGAGCACCATACGCAGTAAAACAGTCATCTGAATGTGCATCATCAGCAGCATCGTCATATTTGCAGGAGACGGCAAGACGGTCATGAACTATAAGTGCTTTTTGAGCATCAGAAAGATTTTCCGAGTCAAGTCCTACAAGCAACTTGTCAGCTTCACTTTTCAGTTCAAGTACTTCATCGTCAGACAAATAATTGAGCTGTATGGCATAATAGTATCTGGAGTAACTTAATTTGTAGGAATAATATCCGTCAACATCGGCAGCTATATTGTCCGGATCCTCTGCGATCACTGATATAAGCAGATTGTTCAGATTCTGATCATAAGGAATAAAATATCCGGAAATATCAATAGTCTTTTTTCTTTCTGCAACAGCATTATGTATTTCCTTTTTTAATTCCTGAAGCTGATAATCAGTCAGGGAAAGAGAATCAGACATGACAGTATCGTATGCTGTACGCTGAGTAATTTTGTTATTTACCTGAAAATAAGTAAGCGGTTCCTGCCCTGACTGTTCATCTGTAATTTCATTCAGAGCGGATACCGGCATACATGATGCTGTTACTAAAATCGAAATTAGTCCTGAAAGTACGGAATAAAATTGTTTTTTTCTTTTCATATGTTTCATCCCCCTATATCTTATTTTTCAAAGCTCTGTGATGTTATATATATTTTTTGTTATATTAATATTATACGTATCAATCATGTATAAGTCAATACGGCAGTTTATTACTTTAAAATCTGAAAGTAATTAAACAGTATAATCAAATAAAAAAAAGAAATATGCATCTTACCATATCAAAAACGCAACTTAGTAAAAATTCGCTTGAACTCTTTATTTTTATTATGATATAATCTATCTTGGTTTATTGTAACTTTAAATGGGATATTATTTATTTTTAAAAAGGAGTTTGAACCAATGAAAAAAAAGATCCCTGCATTATTGTGTGCACTTGCATGCGTGTTTTCTTCAGTTGATTTTTCAGTATTAAAAACTGAAGCTGTTTCCCAGGTAAATATTTATACACTTCCTAATTCGAAAATAATAAATAAGGCTTTGACTAAAGAAGATGATGAAGATTTACAATTTTTGAGCATATCGAATCCTTTGTCCTTTTCTGCCGCATCAAATGAGCGCGAATCATCACAGCTTATAATCCAGTCATCTGCAAATCTTTCAAACATAGAAATAATAACAGCAGATATGATAAGTGACAAAAACGGAAAAATTACTAAAGATAATATCAGTGTATCTTTTGAGCATTATCTGTATCTTGACCCAAATAAAAAAGGATACTGGGCACTTAGTAAAAAAGACGGATATTATCCTGATCCGCTTATACCTTATAACGTGGCAAAAGCTGCAGGAACGAACAAACTTGATACTTCAAACGGAAAAAATCAGGGAATCTGGTTCACACTTAATATTCCCGAAGGAACAGATCCCGGAACATACAGTTCAAATTTCACTTTGAAATACAAAATAAATAATACAGTACAGTCAGTTACAGTTCCTGTAAAAGTAAATGTTTTCGATTTTGAACTTCCTGATGAAACTTCGGGAAAATCGTATTTTAAAGACTACAGGGGAGTATCAAAAGATCGTGATAAGCCTGTATACAAGGATATGGCGGGATTTGACAATATAAATGATTACTCGTATGCAGTATCAGATTTTCTGGACGATAGAAAATTAAGCAACGGAAATACAGGAGCAACTTTCTGGTATGTAAAAAATCTGGACAAGGATCTTGATAAATTATATAATTATGTAACTGATCCCATGAAAAAAGCCCCGTATTATAATCTTAAAACAAACTGGACGAAGCAGACCGGTGATATTAGATTTTCCAGATATGACTACTGGAATTCAGATGAAAAAAATGCTGTTCTTGGTATGGAACATATTATGAAGGGAATTGTTGACAAAAGCATAGAAAAAGAAACAGACCTTCTTCAGTATGCATATTTATACTGCCCTCAGACGGATGAACCGGGTGGTAATGATCCGGATGCGAATGAAAAAGTACTTGTAAATGCTAAAATATTCGAAGACACAAAAAAAGCAGTGTATAATTACATCGAAGAAAAATGCGGAAATTCAGTAATAGGAAAACGTTTGAAAAGCTCTCTTGAAGATGTGATATATCTTCCTACTATAGCTCCTGCATCGAAAAACAGCAGTACTTTATCAAAAACAATGGATAGTAAACCTACAAACGCTTATTATACAATGCTTTATGACGGACTTGATGCAGGAAAGGTTATAACAGAAACATTTAAAGATGTTTATCCTGATGGATATACTGAAGGTGCCTTGAAAAAAACTTATACTGTTACTGTCGACAGTAGTTTTAAAGTAAAATCTTACTGTCCTTTGTTTAATGATTTTACTGAAAATAAAATAAATGATTTTTATCCTAAGGATCTTAATACAACTTTGAATGCTGCAAACAGCAGTGAATATAAAATGTGGTGGTACAGCTGTATGTCACATGCCACAGCATCTCTTGCAGGCTATCTTATAACAGGAAATGACGGAGAGATTGAAAAAGGGAAAACTTTTAAAGGAAACAGTCTTTCAATTGCAAGAGCAAATAAGTGGCAGCAGTATAAGCTGGGAATTTCAGGCGAACTATACTGGGCTGTGGATGAATATGACAGTATAGAGGAAAGTGAAGATAATGGCTTTTGTACTACATATGACTGCTTTGCAACAACTAACCCTAAACAGATAGAAAATGACGGAATACTTATTTATCCAAACTATTATTATCTTACACAGAGAAACGTATCATCCTCAAATGCACTTGCGCTGTGTAACGATCCTGCAAATACATATTTCAGCAGTTCTGTAAGACTTGAAAATCTGTCTGAAGCATCAGATGACTATGATTATCTTGTTTATGCTGAGGAACTAATAAATGAACTTAAGTATGGTGGAGTAAACACTAATAGTTATAAAAATGAAATAGACAGGATATGTTCCACACTATTTGATGACTGTGATTATTCAGACGGAAAAGCAACTTCTTCAAATCTAAATACTGCAAGAAATGACCTTGCTGAACTTATCGTTGAAATGAAGCATATTGCTGAAGGAACTGAAAATATGATATCAGCTGACTATACCGACAGAATATCATTTACACCTGTTTCATCATGGAAAACCTCAAATAAGGCAGTATCATTCAAATATAAATTAAACGACAAAAATTACAGCAGAAAAAATCCTTATATTTCTGTAAAACTTTTAGCTGATGACGGGACAGAAGTCAGTGCAGCAGTACCGATATCTTTTGAAAATACATCCTCACAGAACGGTATGGTAACAGAATGTGAAGACGGATGGAAAGAATACACATTAATTTTAAATGATCTCAGCCCTGTATCCGGCTCAAAAGGAAAAGAAACAGCATCCGGACTTGTTCTTTCAAATCCTAATTTCTTTGAGGTAAAGGACATTACTGTTTCAGATGTAGTTGATGCATCAAACAACAAAACAGTAAGTTTAAAACTGCCGTCAGCTGTTTCAGACTGGTCAAAAGGCGGAGCAGTGGTAACGTTTAAAATGAAAGCTTTAAGTAAAGTCAGCTCATCCCAGTCAGTATCTGCATATTTTACACATCAGAGTCCTTCTAAAAGAACAACTAACTACTGTTCGATAAATTATTATACCGGTTCTTCACAATACGGCAAAGCAGTTAAACTGTCTGACGGATGGATAAAAGCAACACTTCCTCTCAGCGAATTTTCACAGGGTGAAAGCGGCGGAATATCTGTATCGTGTGATAATCTTGTATTCAAATCCGGCGGAGTTAAGTTTGCAGTTTCCGAGCTTGAAGTAACAAACGAAATAACCGGTTCATCATACAAAGGAAAACAGACATTCCAGTCATCAGAAGGATTTTTTGAACCTCTTGCAAACTGGCATGAAAGCGGAAAAGTTCTGAGCTTTGATTATTACATGACCAGGACCCAGACTTCTTCGAAAAATACTGCTGTTCTGAGTCTTATGCAGATAAATGGTGCATGGACAAGACTTAACAGCTACATTACAATTGATCTGAATGCCAAGACCGTAAAATGCGACAGTAAGATTTGCGGTACTGTTACTGATAAAAAGGACGGATGGTATAATATTTCAATTCCGCTTGACAGTATCGGAATAAACACAAAGGAAGGCGCAAACGCAAATATGACATTAAATGCCCTTCACTTCAAAGCTGACAGCGTTTACAAATCATTTGCAATCGACAATATTTCTATAGTAAACGGAATTTCAAACGGCAAAAACCAGACTATTGAATGCAAGGATATCCATACAGAAAACTGGAAAAATTCCGGAAAGAAAATGAGTTTTGAATTCCTTCCTGCTGCCGGTGACAGCAATAATATAACCTTTAAATTTTCGCTTTGTGAAAGCGACTGGCATCGTGTGATTGACCCTGTAAGCATTACAGTAACATCAGGTTCAGGAAAAGCAAACTACGGAACTGTGACCAGACTCTCAGACGGATGGTACAGATATACAGCAGATCTTTCAGCTATAGGACTGAATACGAGCAGGCTGGAAAAATCCAACGGCTCTGAAACAGTGGATATTTTGTATATCGATAAACCAAGCCAGATATTTGAAATGAGAGAATTAAAAGTAAGATACTGATCCTTTTAAAAATTGGGCGTATTTATAATATCTTTTTGGATAAATAAATACGCTTTTTTGTTTATCTTTCCTTCAATAAAAAATTATACATATTTGACATATTCTGTGTTATATGTTATAACTATAAAGTATTAATTTAACATATATTGGGGGAATAATTTAAATGAATATTTTTAAATCTGCAGGCTCTTTACTGCTTGTATTGTCTTTGACCTTGTCACTGAATCAAACAGTATATGCCAAAAACTATCGTTTCGATGATGTATCTGAAAATCCAAATATTAAAGGCGACATCAGTGAAAACGGAATACGCGATATTTTTGATGAGGCACTTTTACAAAACCATATTTTAAAAAATCAGTACAACCGGTCTGCAAATGTTATGAACGCTGATTACAACAAGGATAATAACATAAATATCTTTGATCTCATGCGAATGAAAAATGATATTTGTAAAAATTCTTCCGAACTTACATGTACAGGTTCAGATTCGGGGGACGGGTGGAAATTTGAAAACGGTGTTCTTTCTTTATCATTTCCGGACGATAATAACTGGAAACAGTACAAAGATCTTATATGGTCACTGAAACTTGAAGAAGGTACAGAAATTGTTCATGATTACGATTTTTCTGAATTGCCGAATCTCAAGCAGGTATCATTTCCGTCTACAGTCAGAACTATCGGGAAAGGTGCTTTTTCAGGATGCAGTGAGCTGATATCAGTAACATTGCCTGAAGGAATAATAAAAATTGAAGACGAAGCATTTAAAGACTGTGACAGCTTGGGAATAGTGTGTCTGCCGGCATCAGTAAAGAACATCTCCGACAGTGCTTTTACAAATTCAGAAAAAGTTCAGATATTTGGTGAATCAGAATATGTTGAATCTTACTGTGATAAAAAAGATATCAAATATATCCCATACAGCATTGACAGTATGGATGATGTTTCTTCATATACACAAATTAAGAATCATCAATTCAATAATTTTGATCTTTGGCATGTAAAAGAGTGGGACGACGAAAACGGAGAAGTAAAAAATGAAAACGGTCAGCTTGTTCTGAGTGCCAGCGATTCATATATTACAGCATTTTCAGATGAAAGACTGAGTTTTTCAGAAAAGGGAAGCGATATTAAAATTATTATAGAAGCCGAAAGTAATGACAGGGATCTTCTGGACCACATTTATGGCGGTTATGTTATTCCGGAACCTTTTAATGACCTGGCCTATCCTAAGGGAAATGTAGTCAGCTGTACAAATGAAAATGATCTGTACAAGGCAAAAATAGAAATACAAACGTCAATAGAATCAGTAAACGACGTTTATTTTCAGATCCGTCTTGGCTGTAACAGGGATTCTGTAAACGGAACAGTAAAAATAAATTCATTTACGGTAAGCCCTATGTATATAGACAGTTATTCTTCGTTTAGTGAATCCAACTGGAAGGTAAAACGCTGGGGAGATGACGGCGGTGATGTTTCTTTTGACAACGGTGAAATGATAATGTCAACTGATGATTCCTATATCACCGCTTATGGCAGTCACATAATCAAAGGAAAATCCGGTGACCTTCTTCCTCTGCTGACAACAGTCACTGTAGAGTCAGACAACGAAGAACTTCTGGAACATATTTATATTGGTCGTGTTGACATAATCGATGACAAAGAAAATGATATGAGTTACTCAAAAGGAGATGTCATAAAAAAAGAGAAAAAAGGGGATAAATATGAAGCTGTTATAACAGGCGTCAACTTCATGTATACAAATGACTTTTTCCTTCAGCTTCGACTTGGAAAGAACTCAGATCATGTCAGCGGTTCTGTGAGAGTTAAACACATCAGCCTTGCATGGGATGATAATTATGCAAAAGCTTCAGTTGGAACAAAAGATGATAACAAGCGCATCAATCAGTTTATTATGAAAAAAGATTCTGACAAAAATTTTGATATTTTCGATCCCTGTGATAAATCCTATGTTGTGTCGGCACTTGCTATGCTTTACAGATTCAGGGAAGGACTTGAAAAAACAGCCGGACCGCTTGACGGAAACGGTCTTGTAACTATAAATCTTAAAAATACAAACAATTCCGCTTATATGAGCAAATCAAGCTATGGATCCGGAGATGATCTGACAGTTCTGAATGAGTACTGTCTTGATGCATCCAAAAGCTATATAGACAGAATCAGAAATCAGGGACTCGGTTTTGGTGAATATCATGAAATGTCTCATTCTTATGTGAACTCAACTGTCGACAAAAACTTTGTGCACAACGCAGACGACAGCGGAACAAACTTCAGAAACTTTATTTCAAGAGAAGTTGACGATTTCAGCGGAATGATCCCGATAGTTGATGATAACGGACATATTCTTTTCGATGATATGGTATACGACTCTCAAAATACGGATGAACCGTACAAGCTTTGCTTTAATCAAAATACAATGGATACATATTACCAGTACAAAGATAACGTTTGTGAAGGATATATACATGATCTTAGTTATCTGGCTTACAAAATGATTTATGATCATTTTGAAAATGAGCACGAAGGAAAAGGTAAATATATTTTCAGCGAATTCTTCTCAGGTGGTAAAAATATCGGCTACAACATAGATGATGAAGATACTCAGAACAATATTTCTCTTGCTCTGAAAAATGTTCTTGTTCCAAATTTCCCTGAATATCAGAATTATAACGATTATCTCAATAATCCGAAAAAATATCTGAACTGTATAAACTGTCTTGTTGAAGGTTCAAATCTGTATAATGCAAAGATGGGAATAAAATCTGAAAAAATTAATATGTCAGAATTTTTAGCAGCAAATGAAAAAATAGCTACGGCTGTCAGAAAAATGCTCTACTGTGATCAGATAGACCAGATGTACGAAGGCGGTTCATGTGACTGTTTATATAAATTTATGAACGACAAAGATCTTCATGTATTCTGCGGTGATACAAACTTTGACGGAATAGTGAATGAAAAGGACAACACTGAACTTCAGTACCGGAAAAAATAAAATATAACAACACAGAGAATATCCCCCGC
>JAZQPR010000219.1:0-7993 GCA_045628605.1 Oscillospiraceae bacterium | reverse complement strand
CGTCTTGTAACTTAACCTTTTCTTAACCATTCGCTTAACCTTTTCTTTACCTTTAGCTGTTAGAATGGTATCAATGAAACGAAAGGGGGCGGCGCTATGGGAAATAGCGTGATAACCATTAGAGGTCTTTGCAAGTCCTACCAAAAACAGGAAGTCCTGCACAATTTCAGCCTGAACGTGGAGCGTGGACATATCTGCGGACTGATCGGTCCGAACGGTGCAGGCAAGACTACGATCATGAAGATACTGGCAGGATTCTTCTTTCCGACAAAAGGCGAATTGGAGCTGTTCGGCAGTTCTGAGGATCTGGACGATTCCCGCACAAGAATGAGCTTTATGATCGAGCAGCCGATCATTGCAGGCTCAATGACAGCTCGTCAGAATCTTGAATATATCCGTTATCTGCGGGGGTATCCCGATGAAACGCGCATTGATGAGATACTGGAGCTTGTCGGACTTGCGAATACAGGTAAAAAGCGTGCAAACAAATTCTCTCTCGGCATGAAACAGCGTCTCGGCATCGGTATGGCACTCCTTCCGAAACCGGAAATTATGGTACTGGACGAACCTGTAAACGGACTTGATCCGGAGGGCATTGTGGAAGTCCGTCAGCTTATCAGGCGTATGCAGGAGGAATGGGGCGTGACCGTCGTGATTTCCAGTCATCTGCTATCAGAATTATCCGAGCTATGCACCGATTTCTCCATCATCAGCCACGGAAACCTGGTCGAGAACCTGAGCCGTGAAGAATTGCTTGTAAAGTGCAGGAATCACATCGCACTTCGTACGGACGACATCAACAAGACTGCGGCTGTTCTGGAAGACAAGCTGTCCATTCACGATTACAAGGTCATTCACGGCGAGGAGATACAGATTTTTGAGCATCTCAGCGATATTCACCGCATCTCCAAAACGCTGACGGATAACGGGCTTGTTATCACAAAGCTGAATGAAGAAGGTCAGAATTTAGAGGACTATTATCTCGAAAAGGTAGGTGGCAGGCATGAATAATATCATGAGGTCGCAAATGTTTATCATGAAACAAAAGATCGTTTCGCTGACCGCCGTATTCATAGCCGCTGTTGTGGTGATCGTAACAGGATTTTTGCTGAATCCGAATCCGGGAGAAGTCTTTTCACAACCCGGTTTTATGGCGATGTTTATTTTTCTGTTCATTCCGGTGATCGTCCTCTGTTACAGCTATTCTGAAAGAATACAGATGTATGAGATCATGGCAGGATTCCGACCGCACCAGATCATTCTCGGAAAAACTCTTGTGATACTGCCGCCGCTCTTAGCTTTTCTTGCCGCAGCAGCTATCGTAAGCCTTATCAATGACAGCAGTCCGCAGACAGTGGAACGGCTCTTGCTCTATTGTATCCTGTGCGTCAAGGTAACGCTGTGCATCATCTTTCTAAGCCCGCTGCTGAAGATAGGTACATTCTCTCCTTTATTAAGTGTGATGCTGCTTATGGTGAATGGCTCTGATATGGAAGCACTGGCACGTTCTCCACTGTCACTGCTTTTCTTCGGACAGTGTACACTGCTTGTTCGTGACATCACCGAAAGCTTTGTAATAAAGGTCATTGCATCAGCGGTTGTTTCCTGTGTGATATACTATCTTATCGGATATTTTACGTTGAAAAAGAAAATTGAACTTGAACCGCACTCAATTTGCTGATAACAAGAGGAGTTAATATGAAGAAAGCATTGAAAATAACAGGAAAAATACTACTATGTATTCTGATACTGCTGATCGCTTTTCTGCTTATTCTATTTGTTTATCACAGAATTATGTTAAACAAGGAAGATAAGCTACTGGAAAACTATCCCGGTGAATTAGTGACAGTTGACGGACATCATATGAATATCCATTCCGAAGGAGAGGGTGAGCATACGCTTGTATTTCTTGCCCCGGCGGGCGATACTTCGCCGGCAGTGACATTTAAGCCGCTTTACAGTAAACTGAACGGGAACTATAAAACGGTAGTGATTGAGAAATTCGGCTATGGTATGAGTGATATTGTTAATACAAAAAGGGATTACGAGACAATGGTAGATGAATGCAGAGAAGCTTTCAAACAGAAAGGCATCGAAGCCCCCTATATTCTTTGCCCATATTCTAAATCCGGACTTGATGCGCTGACATGGATACAAAACTATCCTGACGAGGTGGAAGCACTCATTAGCATTGATATGGCATTCCCCGAAAGCTATGATAATTATGATATTCCACAAGTATCTGGTGAGTCTCCGATCATCTCTTTCCTAAAAGGGAGCGGCATTATAAGGCTGTTCGTTACGGACAGTGTATACCCTGATGTATTCTCTCAGGAGGATAAGGCTCTGATGAGGGCACTTGATTGCAGAAAATTTGGAAATATTGTTTTCAGCAATGAAATGATAACCATACCTGATGCCTGCAAGCTCATAAACGGCAGAAAAAAGCCTGAGATACCCATGCTTCTGGTTTTGACAAGCGGTGAGGGAACAGGTATGGATGCTGATACATGGCACGGCTTTGCATATAGATATATCAATGATATATCAGATGTGAAATGTACTGAATTTGACTGCGGACATAGCGAAATCATATACAAGGAATATGAACAGCTCAGCACAGAGATCAATGAGTTCATTGAAGGATTTAAATGAAACAATAATAAACCACGGTGCAGTATGCCGTATTTCGCAAAACGCTCTCTGAAAGCTCAGGGAGCGTCTGCTGTTTCAGCGTAACTCTTGCTGATAAAAATCATGGACGGCTCTGATGGACATTTCCGTTCGTCTGAGACATAGCAAAAGGCTCTGCATTTCTGCAAAGCCTCTGTGCTGATTATTCTTCCTCATTCGAACACTCTAACAAGCCGTGTATGAGTTGAATGTAAATGCACTCTGCTCGTTCACGCTCCTCGCCCTCAGTGGTCATCATAAGTTCAAGAAAATACGCCTTAGCTTCTTCATAGTCCTTCCAAATCTCACGCCTGCCGTTGTATATGGTAGTGACCTTGCGTGTCCTCGGCATTGCCAATTCAGGTGTTTTCAACATAGCTGTGTACCTCCAAATCATTATTGTAGATACAGTATAATGCAGAAGAAACGGCATCAATGAGTATCAAGCGTTAGTAAGATTGTGTGATGACAATCCTTACACCGTTGATGAGATCTTTTCTCAGAACTAATAAATTGAATACAGCACCATCAGACCGGAAAATCCGGTCCATTGGTGCTGCTTTTTTTATTTATGGAAAAAATAGGTCGTGAATAGTAACATTCATTTTTATGTCTGATTCATTTTCTTGACGTTTTATTTCAATGATGGTATAATATTTGATATATTGCAAAAATATTTTTTATTTTTGTAAAAAACAAATAAAGGAAGATGAGAAATTTGAATAATCCAAATACGTTTATATCAAAGGAAGAAATTGAATGTTCTGCATGTGAAACAGCAAATATAACACCTGATGAAGTCATGGATTTTGATGTCGTTGTAGTCGGTGCAGGCGCATCCGGCGTTCCTGCTGCAGGATGGTCTGCTGAGCTTGGTGCAAAAACGGCACTTCTTCAGAAGGAAAGCACTGTAATTTCACAGGGTAACTGCGGTTCAGCAATAATAAAATCCAGATCTACTCTGGGAGGAATAGCAAAATGGATACATCACACCAACAGCCTTTGCGACTGGCGTTCTGATACAAAACAGCTCAGAGCGTATGCCGAATACTCTGAAGAAGCCATGATGTGGTTTTTAAACAGAGCCGGACTTACAAAGGAAACAGAATACGGTGACGGCAGCAAGGTCGATGACAACAGCAGAAGCAGTGAGCTTTTAAACGACGGAAAGGGACTGTGTGCATTCAGAAGCACAAGCGGAGATTTCACCGGAGTGTGGAAGGACCGCCAGTCCGAATATGACTACGGTGACGATCACTGTTACTTCTTCGCTCCATGGGTAGGCCCAAAGCCTCTGAACGTTGGAAATGCCATGAAAAATGTTGTTGACAGCATTTCTTCATCCAACAGTAACCTGAAGGTTTTCTACTCAACTCCGGCAGTTCAGCTTATTACTGAAAACGGAAAAGTAACCGGCGTTATAGGAAAAGACAAAAACGGAAAATATATCAGATTCAATGCATCAAAGGCTGTCATACTCGCATCCGGAGACTACACAAACAACGATGCAATGGTTGAAAGATGGTGTCCTGATATAAAGGACTTTGACAAAAAGCAGTTCCACAAAACCGGTGACGGTCACATTCTTGCAATATCTGCAGGTGCTGTCATGGAAAATACGGGACACACAAAAATGATGCATGACTTTGACTCAGCACTGATGTTTGAAGAGCCTTTTCTGTATCTCAATATGAACGGTGAGCGTTTTACAAACGAATATACCGGCTTCGTATACATGGGAAATATTTTAAGAGACCAGCCTTCATACAACGGCAGCAACGTTGATAAAAATCATCCTGACGGATCAAAGGGATGGTACTGTACAATATATGACAATGATTACATGTCATGGCCTGACGATGAATTTGTAGACGGAAAAGTACCTCCTCAGGTAATGGAAAAATTTATCCCGGGATACGTTGAAAATCCAAAGGGTGTATTTCAGAACCTTATAGATCTTCACAGAGCGGATACACTTGAAGAACTGGCGGTCATGCTTGACATTCCTTTTGAAAAAATGAAAGAGTCCGTTGACAGATACAACGAACTCTGTGACAAAGGATATGATGAAGATTTCGGAAAGCCGGCAAAATATCTTCACAAAATAGAAAAAGCACCTTTCTGGGGTGCAAGAAAGCATATACGAGTTTCATCTGAAGTTTCAGGAGTAAATGTAAATGAATATGCGCAGGCTTTAAACACTGACGGAAAACCGATCGCGGGTCTCTACTGTGTCGGAAATCTCGGAGGAAACTTCTACGGCGGTGCTGACTATCCTTTCCATCAGACAGGTCTTTCTCTCGGAAAATGCTACACATTCGGAATGATCGCCGCAAAGCACGCACTTGGAAAGCTTTGATAAATTAAAAAAATAATAAAAAAGAGAATATTCATTGCGAAAAAACAAATGAATATTCTCTTATTTTTTTCCTGTTTTCCGAAAAGATCAGAAATTTCTGACACAAAGATAATCAAGGAAATCATGAAGTGTTTCTTTGCATTCGTCACTGATGCTCATTTCATTGATTATTATTTCAGCCTCATCAACATATTTTCTGCAAAGAGCCTTTGAATAATCAAGACTTCCTGCATCTGTAAACATTTTGCGCACTTTTTCAAGTTCTGCTTCTTTTCCGTTTCCTGTTCCGTAAACTTCTGAAAACTCTTTTTTCATATTTTCATCAGCATGCGCCATAAAATGTGAATACAGAACAGTTTTCTTTCCTTCGTTCATATCGGAAAGATTTGATTTTCCGATCGTTTCCTTTGTACCGAAAATTCCGATTATATCATCAACTATCTGAAAAGCTGTTCCCATAGAGGTTCCTATCTTTTCTATATCAGAAAGAAGCTTTTCATCAGCACCTCCGAGAATTGCTCCAAGCTGCATAGGACCTGTCATGGTATACCACGCGGTCTTCAGTCTGTACATGTTTAAAATATCTTCCTCACTGAAATCATCTGTTTCACTGAGTTCAACGTCCTTTATCTCCCCTGCTATGGTAAGTTCTATCATATGGGAAAGATGTCTGACTGCCTTTATCACAAGTGAAGGCTCAAATTCAGAACGTGCACATGCATCAACAGCAGCCATGAATCCAAAATCTCCGACACATATTGCCTTTGCCTCACCTATGGTCTTATGCATACAGGGCTTTCCTCTTCTTGTGTCACTGGCATCGATTATATCATCATGAATAAGGATACCTGACTGAAAGATCTCAAATGCCAGAGCCGGCATTATTATCCTGCTGTCATATTTTCCTGCGGTCATCTCATATCCGAAGCTTACCAGAAACGGTCTTATTCTTTTTCCGTCCTGTGTAAATTTACGAAACTCCTCAAGATAGGAAAGCATTTGTTTTCTGCAGTCTTCCTTTGCAATTAATTCAATAAATTCTCCGGAATCTATAACCTTATCTATCTCAGCCTTAAAAGAGGCAAGTTTTTGTTTTATTTTTTCAGAACTCATATCAATTCCTCCGTAATATCCAAATAGCCTTTTTATTATAACATTTTATCATAAAATATTCAACTGCGTATTTTCACAATAATTTAATAATAGAAACATAATTAAAACCTTGAATCATTTTCTGCGATATGATATCATTAGAAAAGATGATTTGTTTTATGGAAAGAGGATATATTTTATGAAAATACTGATCTCAATAGATTCGTTCAAAGGAAGTCTTTCATCTATGGAAGCAGGAAATGCCGCAGCTGAAGGATTTGCAAAAGCACTGCCCGGAGCACAGACAGCAGTTCGTCCCCTGGCAGACGGCGGAGAAGGTACCGTTGAAGCTCTGGTAAACGGAATGGGCGGATCACTCAGAACAATAGCTGTCTGCGATCCGCTGGGCAGACAGGTTCAGGCCTCATACGGAATAATGCCTGACAAAACAGCCATAATCGAAATGGCTGCAGCTTCAGGTCTCACTCTTTTAAAGCCTGAAGAAAGAGACCCTATGAAAACCACTACTTTCGGAACAGGAATGATGATAAAGGATGCAATGGATCTCGGATGCAGAAAATTCATCATAGGTATAGGCGGAAGTGCTACAAACGACGGCGGCATCGGATGTCTCCAGGCTCTGGGATACAATATGCTCGATGCCGAAGGAAGACAGGTCCCGTTTGGTGCACAGGGCTGTGCCGAACTTTTCAGGATAGATGCATCCTTTGCAGATCCGCATCTTAAAGAATGCGAATTTTTTGTTGCCTGCGATGTAAAAAACCCGCTTTACGGTGATGACGGATGCAGTATGGTTTTCTCTCATCAAAAAGGTGCTGATACTGAAACTGCAATGCGAATGGATATTTTTATGAAAAAATATGCACACATGACAAAAGAAATTAATCCTGAAGCTGATCCGGACGCTCCGGGTTCAGGAGCTGCAGGAGGTCTCGGATTTGCACTTGTTTCATACCTGAATGCAAAGCTTTGTCCGGGTGCCGATCTTATTATCGGTGCTGTAGGAACTGAAAAACTTATAAGCGGAGCAGATATTATCGTTACCGGTGAAGGCTGTATTGACGAACAGACTGTTATGGGAAAAGCTCCGATCACACTCGCAAGATTAGCTAAAAAATATCATAAACCCGTTATTGCATTTTCAGGAATTGCAGGAAAAAATGCTGAGCTTTGCAATTCAAACGGAATAGATGCATTTTTCCCTGTTTTAAGAGATCTTATGACGCCTGATGAAGCCATGGACAAAAAAAATGCAGCTGAAAATCTTACCGCAGCCGCATACCAGGTCGGATGTCTCCTCAAAGCAGCAGGAAGATTCAGATAAATCTGATAAAAACAGCAAAATACAAAAACGACAGGCAGACGGTCACCACTCCGTCTGTCTGTCGTTTTGATTCAAGAATAAATATTAATGATTTGTCAGTTTTTATGCGGGGATAAGGTCCCTTTCCGAAACGATCTCCACTGACCGCTTCTTTTTGCCTTCGCTGCTGGTATAAGAAACCTCGATAACGTATTTGATTTCACCGAACATACGTTTTACTTCACTTACCTTGTAGGTCATTCCGTCATCGTTTTTGATCATTTTAACCTGCGTTCCGATAGTGTACTTAGGAGCTGTTGTTTTTTGTTCGTTATAATCGTTTTTATACATGATCTGTTCCCCCTTTGTAAAACTAAAGAATACAATTTTTCTATTTGATATTGTGTTCTTTTCTATGATTTAATTATAGCATATTTTGAGCATATTGTCAAGTATATTATAAATATTTTTAGATTTATTCGTTATTTTCAACTAAATTAGTTCATATTTTTTACTTTTTATGTATTGAAAAACGGCAATAAAAT
>JAZQPR010000218.1:0-9513 GCA_045628605.1 Oscillospiraceae bacterium | reverse complement strand
TGACTCAAACTTCGCAGTTGAAAACTGCGAAGTTTGAGTTAATTTGCATAAATTTAAATTAAATTTATTCAAAGCTCTGCTTTTAACAAGCAGAGGCGGGGGATATCCTCTGTGTTGTTATAAATAACAAATTGGATAATTGATATAACAACACAGAGCTTTGAATAATTTTTAGCCGGAAAGGAGATATATATGATAAAGCCGGACAGATTAAAAAAAGGAGATAAGGTTGCAATAGTAAGTCTTTCAGCAGGTACATTAGGTGAGCCGTGGGCGGTTCATAAATATCATCTGGCTAAGGAAAGACTTGAAAATGATTATGGTTTAGAGGTCGTTGCCATGCCAAATGCGTTGAAGGGCATTGAATATCTTGATATGCATCCTGAGGCAAGGGCAAAAGATTTTATGGACGCGTTCAAAGATCCGTCTATAAAGGCTGTTTTTAATGCCATTGGCGGAGATGATACAATACGATTGCTACCGTTTATCGATTTTGATGTTATTAGAAATAATCCGAAAATATTTACCGGCTACTCAGATACTACTGTTAATCACTTGATGATGTATAAAGCGGGAGTTGTGTCATATTATGGACTTTCCGTTATGACTAATATTGCTGAGTACGGAAAGATGGATGATTATGAGTCTGAGATGATGCGTAAGACTTTATTTGAACCTGAGCCGAATCTGTCAATATATAAAGCTCCGTACTATTATGATGATGACGATGAGATGATCTGGTGGAAAGAGGAGAATCTTAATGTGATCCGGCAGTATCACGAAGATGAACATGGGCTGGAGGTCATTCAAGGTTCAGGGAAAGTTCAGGGAAAACTTTTAGGCGGCTGTGCAGATGTATTTCCTTTTGTTATCGGCACTTGTATATGGCCGTCTGCAGATGAGTGGAGAGGAAAGATCCTGTTCATTGAAACCAGTGAAGAGGATATCAAAGAAATACAGTTAGCATGGATATTAAGAAACCTTGTTGCTCAGGGAATTATTGATGTTATTAACGGCATTGTTGTCGGAAAGCCGGCTCGAAGAACAAAATATGAATCCTACAAAGAAGTATATAAGAGAATTATCGGAGTTGAAGCCGGACGTCCTGACCTGCCGATTCTTTATAATGTTAATATTGGTCATGCAAAACCAATAGCGATTATTCCGTATGGTGTAATGTGTGAACTTGATTTGGATAACAGATCATTCACTCTGTTAGAAAGTGCCACAAATTAATTATGACATATTATAACAACACAGAGCTTTGAATTTTTTTAATTTCAGTTGTTTTTTCAAAGTTCTGCTTTTAGCAACACAGAGCTTTGAACAGTGAATAAACCAAAAAGTCCCTGCCATCTCAAAACTGAGGTGACAGGGACCTTATTATTATTTATATGTTTGTGTTATTTCAGGATATCATATAAATTTCATTCCGAACAGATAATTCTCAAGTTCCTCTATATCCCATTGCTTTTCAGAACGGGAATGTTCAGTAAACTTTATATTTTTACCTTCTGCCTCAGTATCTCCTGATGTAATGCTTTTTAAAAGAATAAGATCAGCTATGTTTAAAGTTTCATCGTTATTGATGTCATAGTAGCTGCTTCTGTCGATCACGACATCATTTTTGGATACATGGATGCTTCCGATGCTTTCTGATTCTTTCGCAGAAGGATCACCGCTTTCAACGAAAAGCTCCAGAGACATTAAACGAAGATCAGGTGAAGCGTTGTTGTTCTTTTTGGCAAGATATTCTTTCATTGCTCTGAGTATGTTAAGAATATCTTTTTTGTCTGATTTGGTTCTGACTGTACAGTTATCAGGGTTCTGGCTGACAGTTTCAAAATTGAAGATGTCATCATTGAATGCTTCAGTTGTTTGGGCTTCCTGTTCGTCGGAGGTAACGGCTTCAGCGGTTGTCAGAGCCTCTTCTGAGAAAGTGTCTGTTTCAGATACGTCCGGAACATTTTTATCGGGAACATCAGTTACTTCAGGTTCATTGACAGTCTGTTCTGTCACAGCTGTTGTTCCTTCAGCTTTTTCATCCTTACTGTCTGTAAGGTCACACGGGATGAGAATATAGGAATTATACATAGCATCTTCAACAAAATATTTTTCATTATGCAGTTCATAGTCAGTACCGTCTGCACTCAGAATCTCACCGTTGTAGTTTTTATCAGTATAATTTTCCATATCTTCAACTATCTTTATGGAATAAGGAGTTCCTGTTTCAAAATCATTCAGCAGGCATTCTATTCCGTAAAATGAAGAACCTGACTGAGGTCTGTATTCTGCTTCGAAATCTACAGACAGTTCGTCATAATTTTCAAAATTCAGCTGTCTGTGTGTATCAATACCACCGGAAACAAGACTGAAGGAATCTGTATCCCATGTATAATCAAAGGAATTGTTTTTGCCGTATATCATTGATATCATATTTGAATAATGAGTATTTTTGTATAAATATTTGTACAGATAGTCTCCGCGCTTCTGCTCTTCGTAATAGTCTTTCTTTTTCTCGCTATTAACATTTGCTATGACACGCGGCTCATAACCATACATATTATTATCATTTTTAGTACTGAAGCTGTTGTTTAAAATCTCTGCACGACCGGAACCTTCTTTTGCATTTACCGAAAAATATGTACATACTATATCAGAACGAACAATATTAAGATTCTCAAGATTTCTGATATGCTGGCTTATATTTACGGTGTTTTCACAGGTCTTTCCTTCGGTGTAATGATTTGTCCGGCTGATGATGGTATATATTGATATGCCCGCAACTTTTTCTTCATATACGTCATATGCCTGATCTTCTGAAACGTTGTAGCTTCCAATTCTTTCAGCATTACCGTATTCTGAAATAATATCTCCGCTCCAGCCTTCGATTATCTCGATCATTGTATAACGGTCTGTATATGTGATATAGCTGAACCATGATAAATTGTCATCAGGATACAGATTTATGCTGTAATCTGCTGAAATGTCATTCAAACCGGAGAGAGCGACTCCAAATCGGCCGTTGTAGCTGTATCCGAATAATTTTCCATTTTCAAAACCGCAGTAATTGCTGCAGTCCCACTCACAGTTAAAACGATGATTGCCCTGAAGAGACATTAAAATATCGTCATTTTCATTGATTTTGCTGCAGTAGATGCACTGATTGTCGATCATTCCTTTAACACTGTTGTTAAAGTTTATCTCATTATCGATAACTGTAAAATAATTTCCAAGTTCAAATCCTGAACCGATCGCAGATGCCGGTTTTACTGTATATGCTGAAAACAATATTGCCAATGCGGTAAGAAAAGAAGTAATTTTTCTGAATTTCATTTTATCTCCTCCTGTGCAGTATGATTTAGTAAACTTATTTATATCTATTATACTTTATAATAGTCAGAAAAAATTCATGGATCAAAAATTTTATTAATTGTTAAAATATATAATTTTCAGCTTATACTGTATCAGGATACCGGATTAAAAATATATTTTCCACAATATCAGGCAAAAGAAAAAGTCAGTTGCAGCTTCAGTTCTATGCAATAACGTCTGGTCAGATTCTGAATTTTATTCAGCACATTTTACCATTTTGCCTGTACTTCTGTCACTGCCGCTGTTTCTGATATTTGGTACGGTTGTATCTGATATGGTGTATAAAAGGAGTATGCGCTTAGTACAGCTGCTGATCAGCTGAGGGATTACTGATAGGTGAGGTGGCAGTGAGGGAATTTGATAGAAATATGCATTCACGAAATAGTGATGGGGGATGTTAAGTGAATGCACGAAAAATAAAAATCGGCACATTGGAGATATGCTTTTGCTTAGCTCTGATGTGCTGATTTTGTTATTTGAGAGACTTTTTTGGCAGTAGTGTTATTGTTGATGAATATTAGGATGATGGGAAAATGAATGGGGGAGTGATGAGTTTTGGGATGTTTTGCTTTCAGGTGGACGACCCCTTTGCCGGTGATTTGCGGAGGTGCGGGTTGGCTTTCAGGGTGGACGACCCCTTCGCTGATGACTGAAGTGTGATTCAGGGGACGACCCCTTCGCCGGTGATTTGCAGAGGTGCGGGTTGGCTTTCAGGGTGGACGACCCATTCGCTGATGACTGAAGTGTGATTCAGGGGACGACCCCTTCGCCACTGCTTCGCAGCGGCCCTCTTCCCCTTTCAGGGGACGTTGATTAGGTGACCGCAATTTTTGTACTTGAAGTGGGAAAAGTTGGATGGATGGGGAGAGAAAATGTTGGAATTTGATGTTTATATGGGAGGGTATTAATAGATTGTAAATTAGTGTTTCATTTGTAGCATAACAAAAATATTTTTTGAAAAACTATTGACTTGGAAGATGAGGGATGATATAATGTAAATATAAGGTTCCATATTACACGTAACAATTTTTTTAGAAAAGAGGATGTAGAATGAGTGTGACAGAACAAAATTCAGCGGAGATTCATAATGCTGAGGATGGAAATGATCAAGGTGGAGTCAAAAATTATTTTAAAACGATTATTGAACATCGGGTTAAAATAGTCAGCATTTGCGGAGTATTGATCCCTATTTTAGGCTTATATGCTCAATTGGTGTATTACGTATATCAGAAAAAATTTTATCAGCATTTTGGAGTTGATGATTTATGGATAAATTCAGATTTTCAAAAGAAAATTTTTAATATGATATATGACGGAATAATTGGAGTACTTGTGATTTCGCCAAATCTCATTAATAGTTTGCCGTTTATTAATGAGAAGGAAACTAAGAAAAAGATAAAATCATTATTAAAATCTTCCGGTATAACTTTTGTTATTTATTCTTTGCTGTTTTTGCTGCTGATAGGCTCAGGAACAGTAAAACTGCCGTTTAGCATAGTGCAGCATGTTGTTTTATTTGTAATGGCTTGGATTTTTATTTGTGGTTTTCCTTTAATTATTGGTGTTTTAAATTATTCCATTATGGTTTTGATCACCTTTTTTCCGCATCCAATAAAATCTATAAAAGGTATTTTTAAATTAGTTAGAATTCATAAAATCCATATTATATCACTAGCTGCAGATGCATATGATAAAATGAATGATTATCAAAATAGAAAAATAATAAATGAAAATTCAATACAGCGTGCAAAAAATGGAAACATTGCACTTGTTATTTTTCTGATAACCGGTTTGATACAGGTTGGTTCGTTTATTTTCTTTTCAAAAGAAACAGGTTTAGAACAGGCAATGAAATTGAAATCGTTTAAAACTGTTGTATATGAAGAAAATAATCAGAAATTCCCTATAAATGCAAAGATAATTCTTGCTGAAAATGATGATAATTATCTTGTTGCAAAAGCATATATAGATGAAAGTACAAATACAGTATGCATTTACAAAACACATCAGACGGTCATTGAAAAAACGGATGTTGAATATGTAATCCGGGAATTTGCACAGCCGCCGGAGTTAAAATAAACAGATGTTTTTATAAGGAGTGATGCCGATGAAACTAAATGAAATATCTTCAGTAAAAACGGGGCTTGTTCTGACAAGAAAAGAGGATAAAACCGGCGGGAGCGGAATAGAATACCGACAGTTGAATCTAAGGTCGGTTATGGATAATGGGACAATTGGTTTTTCAGAACTGACGCCGTTTTATGCGAAGGAGGAGCTGACGGATAATTATCTTACGATGCCGGGAGATGTGATAGTAAAAACGTCTGAACCGTATACTGCTGTTTATATTACAGAGGAGTATTCGGGGTTGGTCATACCTTCTCATTTTGTAATTGTAAGAGTTGATACAACCAAGGTTCTTCCGGAATATATCGCATGGTATCTGAACAAGGATCGAATAAAGAAGGATTTTGGAATGACATGCCGCGGGGTGTTAAAACAGATCAAGCCTTCGACCATTTCAGAGACCGAAATAGAACTGCCTTCCATGGAAAGACAGAAGCAGGTCGTTGATCTGTATAACCTGTCGCAAAAAGAGCTGAGGCTTATGGATGAACTGAGAAAGAAAAAAGAAGTATATTATAAAGCGCTGATAAATAAAATAAACAGAATGTGAGGAAATTTAAAATGACTACAAAAAATGATATCGAAAAGGTACTGTGGAGTGCCTGTGACAGTTTCAGAAACAAGATCGACAGCTCACGCTACAAGGATTATATTCTGGCTATGCTGTTTGTTAAGTATCTCAATGATGTTTATAAGGAAAAAAAGAAAGAGTATACTGAAAAATATAACGGAAACATGAGCAGAGTTGAGCGTGCCATGAACAATGAACGTTTTAAGCTTACAGATACATCAACGTTTGATTATCTTTATGAAAACAGAAGCGATAACAGTATAGGTGAGAAAATAAATGTTGCTCTTTCAGAAATTGAAAACAGCAACAGTGAAAAGCTCAGAAATGTTTTCAGAGCGATAGATTTTAACTCAACTGTTGACTTTGGCGAAGCAAAGGACAAAAATGCGATATTAAAAAATCTTCTTGAGGATTTTGCAGACCTGGATCTGAGTCCTTCACAGCTCGACAGTGCCGATATCATAGGTGATGCTTACGAATACATGATCGCTAATTTTGCATCTGATGCAGGAAAAAAGGGCGGGGAATTCTTTACTCCGAACAACGTGTCAAAGCTTGTTGCTGAACTTGTTGAACCGAAGGAAAATGACCGAATTTATGATCCTACCTGCGGAAGCGGTGGTTTGCTGTTAAAAGCTTTCAGAAAGATACCGAATAAAAAAGCTGCTGTTTATGGTCAGGAGGTAAACAATCAGACATGGGCTCTCTGCACGATGAACATGTTTCTCCATGGTGTGGATGATGCAAAGATCTGGCAGGGTGATACACTTGCAAATCCACAGAATATAAAGGATGACAAGCTTATGACGTTTCAGTGCGTGGTGGCAAATCCTCCTTTTTCACTGGACAAATGGGACAGCGGTTTTCTTGCAAATATAGATGATGAAGAAAAAAATAAGAAAATGAGTGCGTCACTCGACAGGTATAAACGTTTTGAATGGGGTGTTCCGCCGTCGTCAAAGGGGGATTATGCTTTTGTTCTTCATATGCTTAACTGCCTTGATGAGAACGGCGGACGAATGGCTATAGTACTGCCTCATGGTGTTCTCTTCAGAGGTGCAAGTGAAGGAAAGATCAGAAAAAAGATCATTGAATCTAATCTTCTGGATGCTGTTATCGGACTTCCTGCAAATCTTTTCTACGGTACCGGTATCCCTGCATGTATTCTTGTTTTCAAAAAGGGCAGAGGCAGACATGATGTGATGTTTATTGATGCGAGCGGTGAAGGCAATTTTGAAAAAGGTAAAAATCAAAACCTGCTTCGTGACTGTGATATAGAGAGAATTGTTGAGACGTATAAAAAACGTGAAAATGTGGATAAATACTGCTATATTGCTTCAAAGAAAGAAATCGATGATAATGATTATAATCTGAATATTCCGCGTTATGTAGATACGTTTGAGGAAGAGGAACCGATAGATATTGATAAGGTTAATGCAGAGATAAAAGAGATTGATGAGGAAATTAAGAAAGTGCAGGCACAGATGGAGAGGTATTTGGAGGAGTTGGGGGGGTGAAATAATTTGGTGATGATTCGAGGCGGTGCGGGTTTGATTTTAGGGGGGACCACTTCGACGTTGATTCGCAGAGGTGTGGGGTGGCTTTCAGGTGACGACCCCTTCGCCGGTGATTCGCAGAGGTGTGGGTTGGCTTTCAGGGGGACGACCCCTTCGCCACTGCTTCGCAGCGGCCCTCTTCCCCTTTCAGGCAATGTCATCAACTTAAGAAATTAGTGTACGTAAGAACAGGAAGATCTTATTTAAGAAAAAAATCTCATCCTTCAATATAGTATGCTCAAAATCAACGTTAAATCGCTTAAGTTGATGACATTGCCCTTTCAGGGGACGTTGATTAGGCGGTCGCGTAGTTTTGTACGTTTGGGGATTTGATGAGTTTTGGGGGAGTGATGGTGAGAAGGAGAGTGTAGAATGGATGAGATGAAGAATTATTCTGAAAAGGTGTTTGAAGAGATAAAGCATGTTAATGAGTATGGGGAAGAGTATTGGCTGGCGAGAGAGCTGCAGGTGGTTTTGGAGTATAAACAGTGGTGCGCCGGTTAGGTGCAGTCAACATAGATAGGTGAAGCTCCTATCCCGACAAACCCTAGCAAGGAGTCGGTATCCAGCCTTGGGTGACCTATCGCGAGGTAGGTTGCTAAGCGTAGGCAGGAAAGATTCAGAGCCCTATAGCGTAAGCTGAGTCGATTTAGCGTCGTTAGTTCTGACAAAGCGGTGGGTGATGCTCTCATTGTGGCAGCAACCAGTACAAAGTATTCGTTAAGCGAGAATACCAAAGCGCCGCCGGCGTTTGAAAGATGGGGATGGGCGAGGAATCAAGGTGTTGGCTGTAGACCCGGGAGGTCTTACGGTTTCCTGATAACAAGGTATTGCAAACAAGTGCCAGCAACATAAGAATGCAAAAAGTACCGTAAGAAGTCCGATGAGGTAATAGTAGCTGTGAAGTATGCAAAACATATGGAGCGAAGTACCGAAACTCGGATACGTTTCTTGAAGGGAAACATGCAAATACACTGGAGGTAAAACAACGCATGGAAACAAAACAACAAGATATAAGAACATTGTCAGTTAAACATTCCAGACTTGAAACGTTAATAAATCGTGTAAACTATGATTCACTTGTAGCGGAGCATAGAAAACAGAAAGCCAAAAAGGCAGTCGGAGTAGACAAGGTTACAAAGGAACAATATGAAGAGAATCTTGATGAAAACATCCGAAATCTGATAAACAGAATGAAGAAATTTTCATACAAGCCACTACCTGTTCGAAGAGTGGAAATACCAAAGCCGAATGGCAAGACAAGACCGCTAGGAATACCAAGTTACGAAGACAAACTTGTACAGGGAGTAATGGCAGATATACTGAATGATGTATATGAGCCGAGATTTCTTGACATATCATACGGATTCAGACCGAACAGAAGCATGCATGATGCGATTAAGAAAGTAAATGACCTGATAATGTTCAGGAAAGTAAACTACATTCTTGATTGTGACATAAAAGGTTTCTTTGACAATGTAAATCATGAATGGCTAATGAAGTTTCTGGAACACGATATTGCGGATAAGAACTTTCTAAGATATATAGTAAGATTTCTTAAATCCGGAATTATGAAAGAAAACAAGTTCGAAGAATCAAGCGTCGGCACACCTCAGGGAGGATTATGCAAAGCTTCGCATAATCCTCCTTATGCGAAGAAAGTAGTTATGCAAAGTTAAAACTAATAACCGACGTACTTCCGTTATCTGATATTGTATAACTTTGCATAATATCCGAAAATATATATTGTTGTCAAGCAAATTGTTTGCGGAAGAGTCAGTCACATTAAATGCGGATGATATTTCAGCGTAGAATTTGACGAGCTAACTATTTGAGGAAAGCTGAGCAAAATAAATGCGGTATACAAAAAGTAAAACAGAGACC
>JAZQPR010000217.1:0-6096 GCA_045628605.1 Oscillospiraceae bacterium | reverse complement strand
TCGCAATGGCATTTCTATATATTCATCATTCTCGTATTCATCAAACTTTTTCAGAAATTCTTCTTCAGAAATTACCGCTTCAGGATATACATAGTAATCATAAGAAGTATTATATTCATCAGCATATATTGGTTTTACCATGCAAGTCAGACATAATATTGTTATTATCAAGGATTTTAAAATTTTTTTCATAAAATCAGCTCCTTATACATGAGAATTATTATAGACGAAATGTAATATATCTGTTGTTATTTTTACGCCCTGATTGAGTTTTTTAAACTTCATAATATTACCTCCCTAAAATAAGATTAATGTTGCTTGTTACTATACTAATAATATCATTTAATTTATAAAAATAATATTAACGTAGTTAACAAATAATATCGGCAGAAGTTATGAATATTAAATAGCAGAGCAACTACGCAAAATATTAGTTTTGCGAATAATCACTGTCATTCACAATCAACGTATCTGTGTGGTTTGATGCTGTTCAGAACTGAAACAGGGAAGTGCTGCTGCTCTGATCAGCGTGAATGTCCGTGAACGGTGTACAGTTATGGTATAAATCCTATATTAATTGTACTGATATTTTACATGTGGAAAATAAAGAAACAAGGACACTATCAATCGCAGCATCCTTGTTTCTATTTTTTATTTCTCATAATAGGCTATTGGTTATTTTCTAATTTTAAACACATATAAACAAGTTTTTAAAAAATGGTTCGCTATATGGTCGCACAGTTATTATTTAGTTATATTAGATTGATATATCATTTCTGAAATAAAAAAATACTTTACATTTTTTCTGATTTATGGTACACTTATGTTGTTAACAAAAAAGAAAAAAGCTTTAAGTACTGGAATACCTAAAGCTCTAAAGATAATTCTTTTAAGTTCTCCCGCAAAAGAGAAACATTGTATAATTATTATAGCTTGATTTCGTAAATCTGTCAATAGTTAATTACACATTTCTCTTTTAAATTACTATGAGAAAGGTGTATTACAATGACAGATTTTTTTATTTATGACACAATGCCAGAACTATTAACGGACAAGCTTACAAGGGCAGAACAGCAGATATATAAAGCAATATCAAAGCTATCAAGGGCAGTAAATAATAGTTTCGTATATGCTACAATTGACTATCTGACACAGCATACAATATACAAATCAAAGTCTTTTATATCAAAAACTTTAAAAAGATTAACTGATAAAGGCTTAATACTGCGTGAATTGGTACAGAGCAACAAAAGCAGACACAAATGTTATCTTTACTATGTTGTGTCTGATCTCAAGCTTACAAAGCTGTATCAGGACTTATCTGAAGAAGAAAAGAAAAAATATGTTGCAATTGTAGATACAGATAAACCGATAAACACTTTAACTGATGCCGAAAACAAACTGTATTGTTATCTGAAATATAACTGTGGTATCAAGGACATGACACACAAGAAGCTGTTTATATTGCTTGATTGTGCAAGAAATAATGCTGCGATTGTACCCGGAACAGAGATAGAAACAATCATGTTAATGTCAAAGTATTGCGTAGCAGCTAAAGTCTTTAATAAGTTCGGTTATCTGAAAAAGACAATTATAAACTATAGCATAGATACAACAGCAAGTTATACTCCAACAGATAGAAAGATGCCTGAAGCAATGACAGCAGACACAGAAAAGCTGTATAATGCTTGTATTGATATGAATGTTAGACTATCAGCAAAGCAAATCAAAGCTATTGTAAAGGTGTCTGATAAGCTTAAAATTGATATAAACAGAGTAATAAATATTATCTCAAATGTAACACATATACGCAATATCAAAGATGTATTCAAATACATAATGAGATCCATGTATAATAGCTGTGATCACGGAGCGGAACAGAGCTGGAAGAAGCAAAAACAAAGCTATGATATATCAGAGTTCAAAAAGTTTTCAGTTACATTCAGCGGTAATACAGGACAGATACTTGATTTTGCAAAGGGTGAAAAGTAAATGGATAATGAAAGATTATTGACTGTAAATGAATTTGCAAAGCTTACTGACAAGTCAAGACAAGCTGTATATCAACAAATGTCAACTTGTCTAAAGGAATATGTCAAGTCAAGACAAGGTCATAAATACATAGAAATACGAGCTTTGAAAGAGCTATACAACATGGATATTGACACAGCTTTACAAAGCTTGACAAGTGTCAAGATAAGTCAAGTAAATGACAAGTTTGTCAAGGAAAAAGTGTCAATGACAAATGTCAAGTCTGACAAGTTTGTCAAGGAAATTGAAGAACTAAAAGAGCAAATCAAGATATTAACTGAAAAGCTGAATGATACAGAAAAACAATTGACCGATGCCAGAGCAAGAGGGGAAGAAAAAGACAAGCTTATTGATATATTACAGGCAGACAAAACAAAGCTGAATGATATTATTGACAAGATGCAGCAAGACAATGCAGATGTTGTCACAAGTCTTAAACAGATCACAACTGATAACACTAAATTACAATATCAAATACAGACATACCAACAGGAAAAGAAAAAAGGATTTTTGGCAAAACTGTTTAAGAGGGAGAGATAATTTTTTTTACCTCCCAAATGTAATTTCTTTTTTATATCGCATGCAATAATTACTTATTTATCAATTAAAGCACATATAAGAAAATAAAGCAGTGTCAATTTGACACAGGTAAGCTGACCGGATCCATATCCGATCAGCTTTAAACTTATCAGAATTTTTATCTGCTCATACCACCACGACCACGACTATGTGGCATAAGTTCATCTATTTCTTCCTGAATATCATCATGTACGCTAACATGTTGAGCAATGTCATCTGCTAATTCATTCAGATTATCTTTACGCATAAGTTTTTCAGCATAATTTGAAATGCCATCTATGAGATACTTCTGATCGTCAGTTAGACTTGCCTTATATTCTCCTTTAGAATAGATCAGCATATTCATAGCTTTTATTGCAGCTGTGAAATGTTTATATATACTTACAGCTTTTGATTTCAGAGCTTTTATGGTTTGGCTAAGTTTTTCGATCATTTGAGTTTTCTCATTAATTTCATTTTTTAGTTTTTGATTTTCTTTTTCTAAATGTTTAGCACGTTCTTCAGTTTGTTCCAAGAGTTTATTCAGATTAAGCTGTCTTGTGTATTCTCTTGAACATAATTCTCTGTATGCCTGTATCTCCTGCTCACGTTGCTTTAGTTCATTTTCACGTTCATCTAATTCTTTGTTTTTGCTGCGTGCGTTATTAAGTTCATCACGATTGGTTCTGTATGCTTTTGCCTGTTGTATTATAATATCCAAAGCTGCACTATTTACTGCAACTTTTTGAGTAAGTGGGATCTTTTTTTCCTCTAAATCAACACTTGATTTTGATGAAATTTCAAGATTTCTGTATTTATCAAGATCATCTTTTAGCGGATCAAGTTCACGATGAATTTCTGATAAGGTTTGTGATTCTGATAAACATTCTTTTTGAATTTTTAGCAGCTCTTCTTCATGAATTTCTATTTCTTTTTTCAGCTCAGTTTTTATATTTTCATGTTGAGATTCAAGCTCTTTCAGTTCCAAATTTGCTCTGTTTATTTCAGCTTTTTTTTCATGAAGTTCTTGTTCAGCTTTAAGTTCTTCAACCTTTTTCTTCTGAGCTACTCCACCATTTAAGAAACTGATATTCCATTCTTTCATGCAGAAATCGTTTATCTGATTATTTAGCTTGTTATATCTGTCTCTTTTTTCAAAGTTTTTTCCGTTAATACCTTTTCTTTCTTTGATTTCCCCTGTTTTTTTGTCTTTTTCCGTCCATTCAGCGTATGCTGAAACGATTGTATGAGCATGAGCTAAACTTTCTTTTCTGGAACCGTCTTTATCTGTGTATTCATGTATTTCATCCAGATGAATAAAGCTGCCATGCACATTCTCTTTTCCAAAGAAATCAGCATAGATCTGATGAACACCCTCGAAGAACATGCGTTCTTCTTCTGCACCTTTGTTTGAGATCTCTTTAGGACAAGGACAGTACAGACTGCAAGCAACTACTCTGTCTTTTCTTACCTTTTGAGGAGGATACAGAGCATCTACTTCTTCAGTACGTCTTTTCAGAGATTTCAGCATATCATGAGTATCATCACATCCAATGTTATAGTTGTTATGTGATAGACTTGTATCTATATCAGAATTGCTGTGATTACCATTCTCACGTTTATCTTTACTCAGATGCAGCTTAGCCATTCCGCCGGCTTTCTGCACAGTCATTTTCATCCAATCCACACTTGCCATATCATATTCTTCTCTCTTTCTTTTTTTCAGTTAGCTTACTCCGGAGCGTTAGCGACGGAAGCCCTTTCCATCAATTATACATGAGTAAATGCGAAATGTCAACGGAAAGGTCTTGCACCTAAGACTTATTCACGCGTTCATAAGTCTGGGTGCTCTGCCGAGGGCTACAAGGAGCCGTTCCCTCTCCTTGAAAATCTTCTCCCTTTTTTCTTTTTCCGTATGTATAATAAAAAGGTCAGACGTTTTGTGTCCAACCTTTTTATTACTATACTGAAAAAAGAAAAATTTTCAAATGAGATGTTCTCTCATTCTGATTATTTCTAATCGTAACATTCGATTTTTTTCTTGCAGCATTTCATTTTCTTCTTTTATAAGTTTTAGCTGCTCATTTTTGGCTTTGTTTAATTCCCGGTTCTTTCTCCTCAGATCTCTCATTCGTTGAGCATCCTGTTCACTCTTTACTATTCCTTTACAGTCAGAGCAATACTTCATTCTGATATAAGCAAAAAAATCTGTGTTGTATGCATCTCCGATGAGCTTTCCGCAGCGTTCACAATATTTCTTCTCAGTCATTGCAAGACACTCCCCTCTTTACGATTTCAGTACTTTCTGGGAACGTTTTTCGAACGTTTTTCGTACTGCGTATCGTGATTTTTGAGAGTTCATTGACGATAGAGGAGCGGAGCTTCTGACGTTCTTCATAAAGAAGATCCAGAACTGTTTCTGACTGATTATTGACTAAGAAATTATATTTGCTGTCTGCTGTCGGCATGGAGAGATTAAGTGATATTCCTCTCTCTCCCTGTTCTGCTGTTTCTATTTCTGTTATCATATTTTCTACTTCATAGAGCCTGTCTTTCTGATCTGACAGTAAGCTTATCTTTTCTGTCAGATCATCAAAGTTTATATCTCCTTCAGATATTCGTTCCGGTGTTATATACTTTTCTTTGATCCATAATACCATGATAGACACGGAGAGTGTTCCCATTAAATATCCTATCATCATTTCTTCCATAGTTTTTCCTTTCTGCAATTGCATACAGCACGGAACTATGGTATAATGATCTATGCCACAGTTTCGGCTGTTGGTCTTCAAAGAGTAATCTGTAAACTTTCCACGGTGTCAGATTACTCTTTTTTTATGTTTACTTAAAAATTAATAACATTATCTCTGGACTCTTAAACTATCAGTTCATTGTAGTATCTCCAGAATTCATCAAGTTTTTTTTCAGCAACATCTATTTCTTCATACGTACTGAATCCATATGTAGTCTCCATAATTCTATATGCTTCTTTATAATTAATTACAATAGGATTCTCTGTTTCTTTATTTGTATCTACATTATTTTTTATAATGTACTTCATAAACTTCGCAACAATATCATTAAAACGGTCTCTTAATATTTCAACTTCAACGTTAATGTCACGTCTACCTTCAATGTTTTTCATAATATTTTCCTCCTTCTAATATGCCCTCTATATAAGAGAATTTTTTAAATTTTATCCCTTTTTAGAATTGATCAGAGCTTCGTATTCTGATTTCTTGGCATTCATCTGGTCTCTTGCTTCTTCATATTTTCTTCTTGCTTCTTCAAACTGATCAATCTTTTCTGCTTTGGCAGCTAGTACTGCTTTATCAAGAGCAATTTTATGTTTTTCTTCTGTAAGTTCAGCTGCTGATTTCAGTTGAACGATGCACCATTTTTGGTGGGTCATTCAGGTTTAGCTGCTCATTTTTGGCTTTGTTTAATTCCCGGTTCTTTCTCCTCAGATCTCTCATTCGTTGAGCATCCTGTTCACTCTTTACTATT
>JAZQPR010000216.1:0-34913 GCA_045628605.1 Oscillospiraceae bacterium | reverse complement strand
CAGCTTGTTACGGATTTCATAACTCTGTCTGCCGCCATTTCGCTTTTTACGAATATATTGACGTCATCTGCATATCTTACAAATCGTAGTCCTCTGTTTTCAAGTTCCTTATCAAACTTATCAAGATAGATATTTGACATTACCGGGCTGAGAGGACCTCCTTATGCGAAGAAAGAGATTATGCAAAGTAAGTTGTTTAAACATCGTAAAAACGTAATTCATGAGTTTTTAACTTTGCATAATAATCTATAGGGAAAACAATAAAGAATCAGTATTATACGCGTTTTTATAAAGATTTTGCTTTAAACTAAGTATATCAAGATGAAATTTTTATAATATCATAAGAATATTATGCAAAGTATTTTAACTTACAAGCACGTAAAAACGTTGTTTAAGGCATGAACTTTGCATAACTACTTTCTTCGCATAAGGCTTTGCGGTCGCCCTGCACCTTCGCAATGAAATTACGTGGTGGATATGGTGGTGCAAGTGGGGTAGTGTGATGGGGCTGGGGGATGGTTTGCGGGGAGACCTCAGGTGGTTTGCAGGGCTTTGCGGTCGCCCTGCACCTTCGCATATTGCAACCTTTGCAGTCAGCGGGGGAGGCGGGCTTCGCCGGAGTTAAGGTGGGCGGTGGTGCTGTCGGGGAAATGGACGATAAGGTGGCAGGAATCGTCGATGCCGTCGGCGATGGCTTCACGTTCGGTTCCGTCGATGGTAACGATGACTTTTTTTCCGTCGATCCATGAGCGGGATCTGTAGTCTTTAATAAATGATTTGTCAAGAAGACTCTGATAGTTTTTTATAAATGATGAAAGGATGGCAGCGGCTGTCCGGGAACGTCTTATTTTAATGTCGGTTTCATCTTCAAGTGATGAGGCAGTTTTTAGAAGTTCGGGGTCAAAAACATTTTTGACAGAGCCGGTGTTTATGCCGATCCCTACTATGATATAATTGAATCCGGAGGTTTCACAGTTTATTGATGCTTCGGTAAGGATGCCGCATATTTTTTTGCTGTTGAGCATCAGGTCGTTTACCCATTTTATCTTTATTTTTCGTTTGTAGAGCTCTTCGACGGCCTTTGCAGCGGCAACAGCTGTATATGCTGTCAGATACTGTGAGACTTCAATGTTAAGATCGTTTTTTAAAATAATGCTCATATATATTCCGGTGTTCTTCGGTGAACAGAAAGTCCGGCCCATTCTTCCGCGTCCGGCTGTCTGTTCATTTGCAAATACTGCTGTCATATGTTTAGCGCCGCTTTCAGCGAGTATTTTTGCATAGGTGTTTGTGGAATCGGTTTTGTCGAGAACGACATGATCGGATTTAACAGAATAATATTTCAGATATTCCGAGATCTCTTCTTTCGTTAAAATGTCCGGAGTTTCTGTCAGCAGATAGCCTCTGTTGTTGACGCCTTTGATGACATAGCCTTCTTTTTCCAGCTTTCTGATGGCTTTCCAGACGGCATTCCTCGAAATTCCGAGATTTCTGGCGAGCCTTCCGCCTGACAGATATTCATTTTCAGCTTTAAGCAATGCTTCGAGTACTTTTTCTTTAGTAGTCATAATAATATCCTGCCTTGTAAATATTGTATTTTCTTTTTATCAGACAAAATTTTTTGATGTTTATCCCAGACAATAGTATAACATATATAAGTACTTTTGTCATTTGTTTTTATCAATAATCTGATGCTTCTGCAACAAAAATAAGTACATTTTCATTAATTAACGCAAAAAAATACGACAAAGTTGTAGATTTTTATAATTATTTTATAAAATAAGGTTGATATTTATTTTATAAAGTAGTATAATTAATTTGTATTATTATATGACATGGAGATTGAAAAAGCAAAGAAAACAGGGGTGAATATATGATTACGTCAGCTAATGATTTAAAAAACGGTCTGTCAGGAATGTATGATGCTTTGTGGATGGTGGATCTAAGTACTGACAGTATGGAGATTATTTTTGACAAGTTTGAAACAGAAATGCAGGACAAAACAGTATCATACTCAAGTTTCTGCATGAAGTTTGCAGAAAATGATGCATATCATAGACAAAATGGGGAATCGTGTGTTCTGCCGGATGCAGAGACGCTGTCAGAGATCTGCAGTCAGAACAAAGCCGAATATCAGGATATCTGTCTGGATGAAGGCGGAGTTCCGGTGTGGTACAGGATCGGAATTTCTCCCTGCGGGGATGAAGAATATGACAAAAAGGTCCTGATCACTGTAAAAAATAATGATTTCAGAAAGAGAAAGGAAATTTTCAACAGTGCTCTTTCTCAGAACTTTGATTATGTAATTTATCTGGATACAGCCGATAATTCATATATTCTCTATCCGGGAAACAGATACAGCGGGCAGAATACGGCTGCTTCATTCGGCACGGATTATGACAGAGATATAGTTATGTTCAATAAACAAGCAATTGCAGACTATGATGTTGAAAGAGTAAATTCGGAGCTTTCCCGTTCATATATTCAGAGATCTCTTTTAAAATGCAGTTCATATGAATTTTATGCGGACAGCCTTGAAAACGGTGACTATCATACAAAGGTGATCAGAATGTCTCTGTTAAACGGTGATCCGGAATCTCATATTACAATTATTACATGTACAGATGTTACAGAAGACCGAAATGACAGAAGAAGGGCATTAACTACTGCTCTTGAAAATACTACGATCCACAATTTCTGTTTTTATATTAAAGAAAACAGATGCGAGTTCCCTGAACGAACTATCAAAAAATACGGATGCAAGTCACTATATACAAATATGCCGTATTCTTTTATGAATGATTTTGTCTGTGAAGAAGACTGGCGTCTGTTTGCAGAAAGCTATGATACAATTACGAGCGGAGGCGGAAGAACATCGACCTGTATTTTCCGTACAAAGGACCGTAAGCTCTGGCTTAAGCAGACTCTTACAATAGTACCTACAACTATTAAGGATGTAAATGTTGCGATCGGGATCATAGAAAATATTACTGATCAGAAAAAAATGATGTACCGTGCAGAACGTGATCTTCTTACCGGGCTGTACAACAAAACATCAGCCATGACAAGCATTCAGAGAATTCTTCAGCATGACGAAAATATGCTTCATGTAATGTTTGTTCTGGATCTGGATAATTTTAAACTTGTAAATGACATTTACGGACATACAGCCGGAGATCAGATACTCAGTGAACTCGGCGCGATCCTCAGATCATTTTTCAGAAGCGGTGATATCATTGCAAGATTCGGAGGAGATGAATTTATCCTCTTTATTCCGAATATTCGAGACAGGACAATAGCAGTTACAAAAGCAAGAAAAATTATAGATGCAATAAAGAACAGTCTTGGAAATGAGTACCCCAAAGCCTGCATTACAGCAAGTATAGGAATAGCTTATTCTCATCCGGGACTTAATGCAAAATCATTTTTTGAACTTGCGGATAAGGCTTTATATAAAGCAAAACACGCAGGAAAAGACAGATTTTGTATAGCCTGTGATGTACACAGTTCAGTAAAAAATTAAATAATAAAAGTTTATATGGCAGAATTCATTGAAAAATGAATTCTGCCATTTTTTGTAAAAAACATACCATTCATACCATTTTTCTGCATAATAGGAAAAAACTATTGCATTTTGAAAAAAATTCCTGTATTATAAATACGTCCTGAAGAGAAGGATAATAAATGTGAACAAAATGAAAAACCATAATTTTAAACTGACAGCAGGATGGGAGGAGAATAGCATATGCTGAAAGTGCGGATGGCTGTACTTGACAGTGATAAAGTGTATCTTGAAAGAATGGGAAGATATCTGCTCAATTACTATGCGGACAGGATAGAGACACATATGTTTTCTGAAAGAAAGGAGGCTCTGGATGCTGTAAAAGATGACAGATTTGATATACTTCTTATTTCTTCAGATTTTGCATCAGAAAATGATATACATGAAAACAGATGCCGGACAATAATTCTGTCAGATACTGCTGATATAAGTGAGTATAACGGAATATGTGCAGTAAGCAGATATCAGAAAGCAGGCTCGTTGATTTCAGAAATACTTAAGCTGTATGCAGATATGCTTTCTGAATCAGCGACTGTCCGCAGAAATCAGAAACAGAAAGGCAGGATAGTACTTTTTCTTTCAGGTGCAGAAGGCGCAGGTGCTTCTGTTGTTTCAGCATCATACTGTGAGTATATGACTTTAAAAAACAGAAAAACTTTGTATCTGAATCTGAAACAGACCGGAATAACATCTGAGATATTTGACGATCCGACGCCTGACGGGTCGCTTACAGATGTGATCTTTGCCCTGAAAAGCAAAAAAAGCGGACTTTCTCTTAAACTTGAAAGCCTCCTTAGAAGAACCGGTGACGGGATCTGTTTTTACAGAAAATGTTCAAACTGTCTTGACTATGCAGAGCTGGATCCTGATGAACTTGATATTCTGCTGAATGAAACCGGAATGATGTTTGATGATATTTCAGTTACATGTGACTTTGATCTGTCTGAAAAGTTTATTCATTTGCTTGAAAGAGCAGATGAGATAATTATGGTAACGGCTGATGATGAAAGATCATCGGAAATTTTAACAAGAAAGAAGGAGATATTGAAAGATATAGGAAAAAGAAGAATCAGAAATTTTCCTGAAACATATCTGATAGTAAACAAAGCTTCTGCAGACCGCTTATATGACAGTGATATTTCTGTTCTGGGCAGAATTCCGGAATATGAGCATATGAGCAGTATACAGAAGGCAAGAGCCATATCAGCTTCGGGCATATTTGACAGTCTGTATGCTGCACCCGGAAGGGAATGATAAAATATGAATGTTTTATATGATGAGCAAAAGCAGACATTGACAGAAGAAATAAGAAAAAATGTACTGGAAACCACAGATCTTTCAGAATATTCTGATGATGAGCTGTACTCGTTGGTGGAGAAAAATGTCAAACAGCGTTTGTTTGATTCCGGTCTGTCCATAAAAGCCAGAGTGGATATTACAGATGAAATATTCAGTGCGATCAGAGGATTCGGAATAATAGATATTATTATGAAAGACGAAAAGATAACCGAGATAATGATAAACGGCAAAGATAATATTTTTATTGAAAAAGACGGCGTAATATCAAGACTCGAAAAAAAATTTGAATCTGAAGAAAAACTTTATGATCTGATCCAGCGAATAGTATCATCGGCAGGAAGAGAAGTGAACCAGGCAAACCCGATAGTTGATACCAGACTGCCTGACGGCTCCAGAGTAAATGTTGTTCTGCCTCCTTTGTCACTTTGCGGACCTTCGGTTACGATAAGAAAATTTTCATCAGTTCCGCTGACCATGAAAAAACTGATCTCTATGGGTTCAGTTTCGGAAGAAGCTGCAAAAAAATTAAAAATACTTGTTGAAGCAGGATATAATATTTTTATAAGCGGCGGGACAGGTTCCGGCAAAACGACATTTTTAAATGCTTTGTCAGGATTTATTCCGAAAAATGAAAGAATTATAACCATTGAAGATTCAGCTGAACTCATGATAGAAGATGCGGAAAATCTTATAAGACTTGAAACAAGAAATGCAAATTCATCAGGTACAGGGATGATCACAGTCAGAGATCTTATCAGGAATTCGCTGAGAATGAGACCTGACAGGATAATTGTCGGAGAAGTCAGGGGTGCAGAGGCACTTGATATGCTGCAGGCGATGAATACAGGTCATGACGGTTCTCTTTCAACCGGTCATGCGAATTCAGCTCAGGATATGATTTCCAGACTTGAAACGATGGTCATGCTCGGCGCAGAAAATCTGCCCGCTCAGGCTGTAAGAAGGCAGATAGCATCTGCAGTGGACATAATCATTCATCTCTCAAGAATGAGAGACCATTCCAGAAAAGTGACAGAGATCTCTGAAGTAACTGAAACAGAAAACGGTGATATCAGACTTGTGAAACTGTATGAATTTGAGGAAGGAGCTGAAAGCGCCGGTGAAAATGTGACCGGGATGCTTAAAAGGACAGAAAACAAAATGCAGAACACATTTAAACTTGAACGCTGCAGGATAACGGAAATGATATGAATCAGAAAAAAGGATCAAAGAAAAAAACAGACTATTCATTTTATAAAATGAGTGCCTCAGAGATGCTGATAAGCAGCCTTGCAGGATTTGCCGGAGGAACGGCGGTGTTTTATATTTTCTTCGGAAAAGGCGTGCCGTCAGCAGTTTTCGGTCTGATTGCTGTTATATTTGCTCTTGGAAAAGGAAATAAATTTTTTAAGGACAGACGTAACAGAAAACTGCTGACGGAATTCAAGGATTTCCTGGAAATATTTACAGCATCGCTGTCGTCCGGAAAAAATGCTGTTTTTGCGCTGGATGAAACACTGACTGATCTGGAGGCTCAATATGGTGAAAAGTCACTTATGGCAGGTGAACTGAAAAATATCCTGAATGAAGTAAACAACGGATGTATTCCCGAAGAAGCAATATCAGATTTTTCTGAAAGAAGCGGAATGCAGGATATTAAAAATTTTGCCGAGACATTCAGACTTTGCCGTATGAGCGGAGGAAATCTGAAGGAAGCCGTGTACTGCACATACAGCGTTCTTGCGGAGAAAATGAGGATACAGGGCGAAATAGAAACAATAGTGTCAAAGGGTAAAAACGAAATGACAATAATGACATTTTTGCCGCTGGCTGTTCTTCCGGTCATGAAAATGATGGGAGAAACAGGAAATTCATCCGGACTTGCCGTAACAGCAGTTAAAATAATCGGGGCAGTTATCACAGCTGCTGCGTATTTTATCGGGAAAAAAATATCAGACATAAAAATCTGACAGTTTAAGGAAGAATGAAAAATGCTAAGGATCATTTTATTTGCATCAGGCTGTGCAGCTGCTGTATTCTGGATATTTCTTTATTTGAAAAATATAAACAAGTATAAGGAAATAACAGGATCAGACGCAGCAGGGGAGCTTTGCGGATCTGATATGTTCTGCATAGGCTTTGCACTGATGAAATTATTCAGAACAGGTTTCAGAAATAACAATGAAAAAAGACTGCTTATTTCAGAGGTATACGGTTCACGTTATGCAGATTTTTATCAGTATTTGTTCAAAGGTGCACAGATAACATATTCATATACTGTGTTTGTCTTTGCAACTGTTATAGGAGCAGCTGCAGATAATGCTGTATTAATACTGTCAGGATGGATTTCCTCGGTTTTGCTGCTGTTTTATCTTGATGAACAGACAAAAAAGAAGGCACTTGAAAAGAGAGAAGCAGTACTGTATGAGCTGCCGGATATGATCTCACGTCTGGCTCTTCTTGTAAGATCAGGTATGGTTCTCAGAGAAGCCTGGGTGAAGATATCTGAATCATCAGATTCGGTTTTATGTCAGGAAATGAAAAAAACAACAGATGATATCAGAAACGGAATGCCGGAAATACAGGCGTTTATGGGGCTTACAGAGAGATGCAGGACAAGGGAGATAAGAAAATTTGTAAATTCACTTATACAGAATCTGAAAAAAGGAAACTCAGAACTTGTGTATTTTTTAAGAGCGGCAGCATCCGAACAGTGGGAGGAAAAGAAGAATTACGTGATCAAAAAAAGTGAAATGACTGAACAAAAGCTTATTTTTCCAATGATGATGATTTTTGCAGCCATAATTATAATGATCCTTGTTCCTGCACTGACCGGAATGACAAATATTTAAATATGTCAAAACGTCGGTGACTGACGTGCTTTGAATAACAGTATAAAAAAATTATAATGAAACGAAGGAGAAAAAATGGAAACTAAAGTAATACGTACAATTGCATCAGCAAATATTTTTGTCAGAAAAAAGGTAAATGATTTTTTAAGAAATGAAGACGGTGAAGTTAATCTTATAGCAGCAGTACTGCTTATTATTGTTGCTATTGCACTTATAGCAATATTTAAAAAACAGATCACTTCTCTTCTGGAAAGTCTTCTTAAAAAGATAACAAAACAGGCAAATGATATTTGATAAACTGCTGTTGTTTATAAAAGAAAATACAGGGACAGCTTCGGTGATCGAAGCTGTTCTTGTATATCCCGTTGTGATATTGTCGTGTTCTTTTCTTATATATTCCGGTCTGTTTATGTGCGAGGAAAGTATGCTGTGTGATATTGCGCAGAAGACAGCAGAATATAAGGCGGATATATTGTCATCAGGTGACAGCGCAGAGACAGATGTGACAGAAGAACTGAAAATACAGGAGATCAGAAAAATATATGAGAAAAAAAGAAAACAGTCCGGTCAGATCACAGACAGTGAACTGGAAAAGCAGACAGAAAACCGTATGGCTGAAATGCTTCTTCCTCAGAAAAAGACAAAATGCAGAATAAAAACGGAGAAGCAGCTTCATGGAAATAAGATTACTGTGGAACTGGAACGAATCGTTCATACGCCCGGGGTGCTGAAGCTGTTTTCCAAAAATGGAATCATAACTGAAAAAGCGGCTGCTTCTGAGCTGTCATCAGATTATTGCAGACTGATGAGCACGCGAAGGACAGTGAATAAAATAACAGGAATCGGAGAAAGTGAGGATGAAAGAAAAGACAAAAATGATACTGATGAAAGCCGTAAATGACAGAATAAAACACTCTGAATCCGGATCAGTAGTGATCGAAGCAACGCTGGCGCTGCCTCTTTTTATGTTCGGATTTTTGTTTATTCTGTCCTTTATAACTATTATAAGAGCAGAGCGGGCTGTTCAGCTCGGGATAGACAAGGCAGCTTCTGAGATAGCTGCATACTGCTGCCTTGCGGGAGATACGGAGGTCTGTGAAAATGAATTGTTTGAAAAAACCGCTGAACAGATATGCAGAACCATATCTTCTGAAAAAATCAGAGAAAATGACAAATACGGTATCCTTAACAAAACAAACGGATTTTCTGTAAATGATATTGATTTTTCCGGTTCGGATATTTTACCTGAAAACGACAAAATAATAATTCAGGCAGAATATGAAGTGACTCCATGGATCTTCGGACTGTTCAGCAAAAAAAATATGGTTTTAAAAATGAAAAACAGTGCGGTGACATTTGCTTTTACGGGAAATAAAGAAAATTCGGAGGATGATACAGCTTCTGTCTGGCAAAAACTGCCTTTTATAAGAGGGGCAGAGTGGATCAGAACAATAAAAGACGAAAACAGTGATATGGCAGTGAAAAGAGGATATGGTATAGACCTGTATTCGGAGGATACAGGAAAAGTGTCCCAGGTTTTTTCTGTAAATCTGTTTTCGGGAACCTATTCGAAAAAAAATGATCTGACCGGAAGTTCGCCCGGGTTTTACACAATTAAAGAAAATAATGTTGAAAGTCTGCTTCGCGGATACGCATCGGAACTTTTACGAAATACGGATAAATACGGAGATAAGGTCTATAAACATATGGAAAAAGGAACCGGGAAAAAATGTGAAGAGCCGACAGAGAAACCTGAGATGCTTATAATAGTACCGGAAGAAGCCGGACAGAACCCGGAAATGAAAGATACTTTTGAAAAAATAGTCAGTGAAGTGTCAGAACGTTATGGAATAAGCGGAAGGACAGTTTACAGAGAAAAGGCGTTGAAAGGCGGAGACAAATGAGAATATTAATTACAGGAATGATTATTGCTTTTTTCTTTGTGCCTGTATATCAGAAATTAAGATCATCAGATAACAAAGAAGAGTGTACCGGTTCAAAAGGAATAAAAAACGTTATATTATTTACTGTTTTTCTTTTGTGCGACTGCATGACACTTTACAGGATAACATCCGGCGGGTGTAAAATATATACAGCGCTTAGCTCGGTTATGCTTGTAAATTTTATGTTTATCATTGCACAGACGGATATCAGACGACGAATTATTCCCAACAGGTATCTTGCCTTTTTGATGGTGCTGAGAACTGTTTTCTTGTTTTTTCCTTTCGGAAATACCGGAATGACAGTTTATACGGCGGTTGATGCGGCAGCAGGTATTACAGCAGGATTTCTGATAACTCTGATAATGTCACTGCTGTCAAAAAAAGGACTTGGTGCCGGCGACATCAAAATGTTTGCCGTTATGGGATATTTTGCAGGTCTGTCAGGAATACTTGATATTTTACTGTATACCTGCATGTTCTGTTTCCTGTTTTCAGTAATTTTTCTGGTAATGAAAAAATGTTCATTAAAGAGCAGTATCCCCATGGCACCGTTTGCTTTTGCCGGAACAGTATTATATTTCGCATTCATGATATGAGGAAACACGATGGGAAAAAGAATAAAGACAGGAATTGCGACATGTATTTTGATGACATCGGTTTGTTTAATATCGGCGTATTATATTTTTGCCGGAAATGATACGGATGAACAGAAAAAGCTTGAGTATATAAAAAAAGCAGAATATCATGAACAGAGGAGCGCGTACATCACTGCTGCGGAATATTATGAAAAAGCAGCTGAGTGTGATCCGGAAAATACTGAGCTGATGCTGAAAGCTGCAAAAAATAAGCTTCTGTGCGGAGATGAGGAAGAATTTGAAAAATACTGCCGGATGGCTGAAGACTGCGGAAGCATCGAAGCCTATAAAATGGAGATAAGAAAAAATATTGATGAAGGCGATCCTGAAAAGGCATATCTGACAGCTTTGGAAGTAAGTGATAAAATTATTGACGAGGAGTTCAGACGTCTGAAAACATCTCTTGAATATTCGTATGAAGAAAGTGTTATGTGCTATGAAGATATGAAAGGATTTCATGACGGAGTGACTGCAGTAAAAACAGACGGAAAATGGGGACTTGCAGACAGTGACGGATATTCTGTGTGTGAATGTACTTTTGATGATGCGGGAGCATACTGCAGAGAAAAAGATATTTTTCCTGTTTGTTCTGATGGCGAATGGTATTTTGCTGACATAAACGGAAACAGAAAATATGTACCTGAGAGAAAATACAGCTTCTTAGGGGCGTATTCTGACGGATATGCTCCGTTTTCCGACGGAAAAAAATACGGATATATGACTCTGGATTATAAGGAAAAAAATCTTAAGTATGATTTTGCAGGAGCGTTTTCAGATGGTGTTGCAGCTGTATCTGAAAACGGAAAGTGGTATCTGATAGACAGTGATCTCAAAAGGATCTCAGATGAATTCGATCATATTCAGACTGACAGATATGGTTTTTGTTCATCAGACGGGATGATCGTGGTGACGAAAAACGGACATACTGAAAACATATATGCAAACGGAAAACCACAGAAAAAAGAAAATGACTCTTTTGCTCTGCCGGAGAAATACCGTGACGGTGATTTTTTTGGATTTAAAAATGAACAGGGAAGTCCGGCTATAGAGCCTGTATTTGATGAGATTCTTGATTTTTCTGAAAGCGGAAGTGCGTGTGTCAGAAAAGGAAACAGCTGGTATGTTATCAGACTGATAAATTACAGGAACGGTTAAATGCTGTGTTGTAATAGACAATTACGGAACAAACATAAGAAAGATATTTGTGTAGAAATTTTATAAACCTTATGATATAATATATTTGTTTGTTTAAATTTAAAAGCAAAGGGTGGCTCCGTTTTACTATGATTTATTTTGACAATGCATCGACGACAAAGCCTGCCGGAGAAGTTACAGAAGCAGTGTGCAGCTGCATGGAAAATACTTTTGGAAATCCTTCGTCTCTTCATATCCTTGGTGTGAGAGCAGAGCAGGTTATGACTGATGCCAGAAAGGCACTGGCAAATGCTCTTGATACAGATGAGAACTGTGTTTATTTTACATCAGGAGCAACTGAGAGCAGCAATCTTGCCATAAGAGGTGCAGCGGGAGCATACGGAAAAAGGAAAAAAAGAGTTATCACCACAACGGTTGAACACTCATCTGTAAAAGAAGCTTTTAACAGACTTGAGAGCGAAGGCTTTGAGGTCATAAGGATCGCTCCGGGAAAAGACGGTATATTTCATGAAGAGGATTTTACGGATGCTGTAGATGACAACACATGTCTTATCAGTACTATGCTTGTAAATAATGAGACAGGAGCAGTACTGCCGGTTGACAGGATATTTTCAAATGCCAGAAAGAAAAATAAAGAAATCGTGACTCATTGTGATGCGGTACAGGCTTTTATGAAGCTCCCGGTCAGACCGGATCAGCTCAAAGCAGATCTTATATCGATGAGCGCACATAAAATATACGGACCAAAGGGCGTTGGTGCTCTTTATGTCAGAAAAGGGATCAGACTTACCAAGCAAAATCTCGGAGGAAAGCAGGAACGAGATATGCGAGGCGGAACAGAGGCAGTTCCTTTGATAGCAGGGTTCGGAAAAGCAGTAGCTCTTCTCGAAGGCAATATGAAAGAGAGAATGGATTCCATAAGAGAAATAAATGACTATCTGAGACAGAAGCTTTCTCAGACAGACGGAATATATATTAATTCTCCGGATGACGGTGTTCCGTATATTCTGAATTTTTCTGCGAAGGGGATACGTTCGGAGATAATGCTTCATTATCTTGAGTCAAAAGAAATATATGTTTCAAGCGGTTCTGCATGTTCAAAGGGTGCAAAGAGCGGGGTACTCGGACAGTTTGGTCTGAGCCGTGAGCTCGAGGACAGTGCAGTCCGACTCAGCTTTTCTCATGAAAATACACTCAGAGAAGCAGAACAGTTTATTGAAGCTTTGAATGATGCAATGAAAAAAATAAAAAGGAAATAGATCCTGTCTTTTAAGACAGTGCTTTGAAAGGAATTTACAGTATGAAAGAGATCATTCTTGCAAAATATGGTGAGATCGCGCTTAAGGGACTTAACAAGAGTTCATTTGAAGGACTTCTTATGAAAAATATAAAGCGCAGATTGAAATCACTCGGAGCATTTCAGTGTTCAAGACAGCAGTCAACAATTTATATCGAACCTCTGGATGAAAATGCGGATCTTGAAAAAACAGTCAGCAGTTTATCATGTGTTTTCGGAATAGCAGCCATAAACAGAGCGTGTATTCTTGAAAAGAATTTTGAAGCGGTTGCACAGGGTACTTTGGAATATCTTAAGGATGTTCTTGAAAATGCAAAGACGTTCAAAGTATGTGCCAAGAGAGCAGACAAGAGCTTTCCGATGAATTCTCCTGAGATCTGCAGAGAACTTGGCGGAAGGATACTTGACAGATTTCCTCATCTGTCAGTTGACGTAAAAAATCCTGAGGTTGAAGTTACAGTAGAGATCCGTGATACAAATGCGTATGTACATAACATTACTGTTAAAGGCGCAGGCGGTCTTCCGGTGGGAAGCAGCGGAAATGCAATGCTTCTTGTTTCCGGCGGTATAGACAGCCCTGTTGCAGGATACATGATGGCAAAGAGAGGACTTCATATTTCTGCAGTTCATTATGTAAGTCCGCCTTATACCTCGGAAAGAGCCAGACTTAAGGTTGAACAGCTCTGTGAAAAGCTTACGGCTTACTGCGGGGATATAGCATTTTACTGTGTTCCGTTTACAGAGATCCAGGAGGCTATCAAGGATAACTGTCCTGAAGAATATTTTACTATAATTATGAGAAGACTTATGATGGAAATTGCACAGAGACTTGCTGCAAAAGAAGAAGCTCTTGCTCTTGTTACCGGAGAAAGTGTAGGTCAGGTTGCCAGTCAGACCTTAAAGGCTATAGCCTGTACAGATGCTGTATGCAGAATGCCGGTATTCAGACCGCTTATCGGTATGGATAAAACAGAGATCATAGCTGTTTCCAGAAAAATTGATACATTTGATATTTCTATCCAGCCATATGAGGACTGCTGTACAGTATTTACGCCAAAGCATCCTAAAACCAGACCGGAAGTGGCTGATGTAGAGAATGCACAGTCAGCTTTTGATTTTGAAGAAATGATAAAAAAAGCTGTGGAAGATACCGAAATGAAGATAATAAAGCTGTGATTTTGTTCATATTTTATTCAAAAATAGTCAATTGTAATTTAATAAAAATTAGTTAATGGTGCTGTATTTTTTGGAAAGATGTTACTTTGCTATGTGCAAGTTTACAAAAATACATGTTGAAAACTTGACAATAGGACAAGAACAGTGGTAGAATTGTTAATATTGAGTGATATGTTTGCATGTCAATTTTTCTGACATTTTTTGCTCTGTATACCTATTATATTTATATCGAAAAATGGTGCATTAATTACAAATAAATTTTCAGGGAGCTCATTTATATGAGTAATAATAGTGATGATGTACAGGACGTATCAAAAAAGTTTTCATATTTTGATGTTTTAAAAAGGATTTTTCCGTGGAAAGGCGATTCTGTTGGAGAAGTGATCAGAAAAGTATTGTTTCTTACAGCAGTTGTTGTCCTCGCTGTTTCATCCGGACTTATTTTTGATTATTTTTATCAGAATTACAAAAATAAGAAGCTGTATGATGAGATGAATGATTTCGTTCCTAAAATGGCGGAGCTTATAAATCCGGAAATTGATAACAGTTCAGAAGACGGTGAGCTTAACAAGTATGTTGAAGATCTGAGAAGATTTTTCTGCAATACAGATATTATCGGTTATATTTCGATAGATAATACTGAGATCAGCTATCCTGTTCTGCAGACACCAAATGAAGGACTGAAGGATTATTATCTTGACCATAATCCCAAAAAGGAGGAAGCCAAGGCAGGTTCGATATATATGGACTGGAGAAATTATATTGAACCTCAGGACCGTTCAGACAATCTGATCATATACGGACACGAGATGCATGACGGCAGTATGTTCGGAAAACTTGACAAATATAAAAAGTGTGATTATTTTATGGAACATCCTGTTGTGACTTTGATGTCAAGATATGATGTGGTAAAATATAAAATATTCGGTGCCTTTTATGCTGACAGCGGTGAGAAAGGCTATGAATGTGATTTTTATTACACAAGTCCTATCGATTTTGAATCGGAAGAAGATTTTTTCAACTATATTAATCAGATAAAAAAACGTACTCTTGTCAATAATAATGTTGATATGAAATACGGAGACGAACTTCTGATACTTTCCACATGTGCAACAAATTATTATAATGAAGCAAGATTTGTTGTTGCTGCGAGAAGGATCAGAAAAGGTGAGGATGCATTTGCCGGCACACAAAGCTGTACAGAAAACACAAATGCATATATGCCGCTTGAATGGTATAAAAAATACGGCGGACAGGGTTCTTTTGATGAATCATTGTTTGTACCGTATGAATAAAAGCAAATGAAAATAAAAGGGAAGTTATAGTTTGTTATGAGTAAAAAGAAAATCGCACTGATCGTAAGTTCAGTAGCAGTTGTTTTCACAGGGGTTGTGCTTGGTTATGTGTTTACGCATAAATCAGTCGATGACAGCCCTGTAAAAGAATATACTCCAATAGTTGAATCCACAACTGCGCCTGTGGTAACAGAACCTGAAGAAACAACGGAATATTATCCGCCGTTTGTAAATGGTTTGAGTGAGCGGGCTCAGGAAGCTTATCAGAGCAATCCTGATACTATAGGATGGATCAGAATTTCAAATACAGTAATTGATTATCCTTTAGTCAGAGGAACAGATAACGAGTTCTACATAAATCATAATTTTAACAAGCAGCCTGAAGATGCAGGCTGGGTATTTATGGACTACAGAAATGATTTTGGTCCTGATTATTTTTCAGATAATATACTGACATACGGACACAATATGGCAAACGGTTCTATGTTCAGTGATATTAAAAAATACCAGAGAAACGTAGATTTCTATGAAGCTAATCCGATTATTGAAGTCAGCTCACTTTATGCTGACTATCAGTATAAAGTTTTTGCATTTATGCTTTGCAACGGAATGCATGGTTCAGATTTTGAATTCTGGAATTATACAATGTTTAATCCAAATCCAAAAGATCCATGGTCTCTTGAGACATATCTTGCAAAGATAAATGAAAAATCACTTATTACCACCAACGTTGATATCAAAAAAGGTGATAAATTTCTTCTCCTTTCAACCTGCAACAGCGGTGATACAGAAGATCCGACAAGATTTGTTGTTCTTGCAAGAAAAGTGAGACGCGGTGAGGATGCTCTTGAAGGCACTAAAGGCAGTGTCAGAAGAGATCAGTAAGTCAGATTTTTTAATAAGTGAAATTTAATCTATCCCAAAAGGGTGAATGGAGTTTTTTATGAACGAACAATTACCACTGAAGCGTATTTTCAGCGTACTTAGTGCAGGAGTTATGGCAGCAGTTGTTATCTCTGCACCCGGTATGGCAGTAAGTACAGCTGCCGGAGATCTGGAAAACCGGACTGCATCAGAACAGCAGATCGTGGAAAGTACAGATGAAACACAGGCAGATGCCTCGGTCAAAGCGCTCAATCATGAAGAAGACATCAAAAAGGGAACAACAGAAATAGAAAAATATGAAGCTCCTGTATGGAAAAAAGCAGGATTGTCAGATTACAGGGAACCGCTTGAAATAGATGAGCTTGTTCCGACAGCAGTTCCGGAGCCCGTACCGGTACCGGATCCGGCTTCCGAACAGCAGAGTGAAGTTCCTTGTACAGCCGATATAAATGATCTGCCATTGATTCCTGAACAGTATGAACCTGACACATTTTATATCCGGTCATACGGCAAGGGACACGGAGTCGGAATGGCTCAGATCGGTGCAAATTATTACGCAAAAGAGCTCGGATGGAATTATGTACAGATACTTTCACATTATTATCCGGGAACAACTGTTGAACACAGAGAAGGAAATGGTTCTGAAACCATTTCTGTCAGAGGAATATCAGGCAGTGTTGTAGATATTCTTTCAAGAGTATGTGAAGCTGAGATAAGTTCTTCTTTCTCGGATGAAGCAATTAAAGCTCAGGCAATAGCAGCATATTCCTACATAAAATATTACGGCGGTTCAACAAGCGGTATGGCTATTTCCGGACGTGCGCCAAGTGAAAGAATAGTAAATCTGGTCAGAGAAGTTGCCGGAGAAGCAGTGTATTATAACGGTTCATATGCACTTACAATGTTTTGTGCACAGAGCGGCGGATGTACCGCATCAAACAAGGACATAAACTATGAGGATATTCCTTATCTGAGTTCAGTTCCATGTGAGGTTGATGCAGTATATGATACTCAATATTATGGACACCCTTCAGAGATAAGCAAATCTGAAATGTATAACAGACTTGTTGACAGGTATCATGTTTCATTGTCATACGATGATCCTGATTCATGGATACAGCTTATAGTAGGTGACGGAGGATATGTTGCCAAGGTTGTTATCGGCGGACAGAAGACAGTAAAAGGATATGACTTTGCAATAAATGTTCTTGGTCTTCAGACTCCGAAATTTGCAATTGCACATACATAATTTTATTTAGCATTCATTAAGCAGTTCTGAAATAATATCAAAGTTTTCAGAACTGTTTTTTTATTATTAAAAAGGGGTGAAACAATATGAATATGTACGAGATGATATCAAAAGTAAAACGTGGGATCCGGATGGATGAGTCTGAGATCAGATGGGTCGTTGACGGCTTTGTGAAAAAAGAGATCCCGGATTACCAGATGTCTGCCTGGCTTATGGCAGTCTGCTTTAATCCGCTGTCAGAAAAGGAAACTGTAGAGCTTACACTTGCTATGCGTGATTCGGGGGATACAGTGGATCTTTCGCAAATAAAAGGTGTAACAGTGGACAAGCACAGTACAGGAGGTGTCGGAGACAAGACCAGTCTTATTATCGGACCTGTAGCTGCAGCATGCGGGGTATATGTTCCTAAGATGTCAGGAAAGGGACTTGGCCATACGGGCGGCACGATAGATAAGCTTGAAAGTATACCCGGATGCAGTACAAATGCTGATATGAAGGATTTTATTTCATTTGTGAACAATACCGGCTTTTCAATTGTTTCACAGAGCGGAAATCTTGTTCCTGCAGATAAGCTTATGTATGCTCTCAGAGATGCTACAGCGACTGTTGACAGCATCCCGCTTATATGCTCAAGTATAATGAGCAAGAAGCTTGCAATGGGCGCAGACTGCATTCTGCTTGATGTCAAGATGGGAAGCGGAGCATTTATGAAAAATGAGTCTGATGCAGTAAAACTATCTGAACTCATGGTCTCAGTCGGAAAAAATGCCGGAAAAAAATGCATGGCAGTAATAACAGATATGGGTATTCCGCTTGGAAAGGCCATTGGTAATTCTCTTGAAGTGATCGAAGCTGTTGAAATATTAAAGGGAAAAGAAAAAGGCAGGCTCTATGATCTTTGTATGGAGCTGTCAGCAGATATGCTCTGTCTGGCAGGCATCGGTACATTTGATGAGTGCCTTAAAAAAGCAAAGGATGCTGTTTCGTCAGGGGCTGCGCTGGAAGTGTTCAGAAACTCTGTAGCACAGCAGGGCGGAGATGTCCGGTTTATAGATGATTACAGCCTTATTGACACTGCAGTTCACAGATATGATGTTCTCAGCAGAAAAGAAGGTTATATCGGAGTAATGGACAGTGAAAAAATAGGTCTTGCTTCTCTTGCTTTAGGTGCAGGAAGAAAAACCAAAGAGAGCAGTATAGATTATTCTGCAGGAATTATCATTGAAAAAGAATACGGAGATCATGTGGAAAAAGACGAGAAGATAATGACTCTGTATACTTCATCAGAATGTAATATTGGTGAGATAACAAATAATCTTCTTGATGCTGTTGAGATAACAGAAGATGTTCCTCAGAACAGAAAAGTAGTAATCAGGACTGTTTTGTAAAATAATATTGACAAAGATAAAAAAACAGATTAAAATAATATCATAGCTTTGAATTAAAAGAAAACAGGAGGTAATATTATTATGAGTTTTTTTGATAAAGGAAAAATGTTTGCTGAAAAAGCAGGAGAGAAAATAGGAAAAGCAGCTGACAGCGCCAAGAGCACAGCGAAGCTTACAATTGAAAAACAAAAGCTTAAAAATCAGATAAGTGCTGAAAATAATTCGATCAGCAAGACTTATTCAGATTTAGGAAAAAAATATTATGAGCAGTCAGGTATGAATCCTGCTCCGGAATATGAGGCATTTGTTAATTCGATAAGAGATTCATTTGAACGTATTGAAGATCTTAAGCTCCAGATCCAGGCACTTGAAAATGACAATACATGTCCTCAGTGCGGAGCACCGATGAAAAAGGATCAGCAGTTCTGCCAGGCGTGCGGAGCAAGACAGGATGGACTTACTGATGTTCCTGACGAAAGCATTGAGGTTGCAGCAGAAGTAAAAGATGCAGCTGAATATAATAACAATCAGTTTTGAGTAATAAACAGCACAGAACTTTGAAAACCGTCATTTTATGGCGGTTTTTTTAGTGAAACTGTATTGATATCAGTTATATTTTCAGAGACAAAATGTATTTGGTTATGTCGTTGAAGTATACGAAAATTTTGAATTATCTTGCTTTTGAATATCTAAAGTGGTATAATATATTTAGACAAAAGAAACAAAAAAACTTTAAAAACATACTAGCAAGTCAACAAAACGACATATATTTGTTAAAAAGGAAATAGAAATGCAGTTTATGCATTTTGAGAGAAAAAGTAACAGTATCCGGCGGTCGGAGCGTATTGCTTTTTTATATCAACCATAGGATGTGAGGACTGAGAACATTGTTTTTGGTCCTTGCATAACCTGGGGCAGACCGTTTACCGGTAATTAATTCACGGATATTTATATTTTAACAAATATTAAGAAAAAATGTTCCGAACGGCATCAGGCTTTTCGGAATATTTTTTTGCCTGTTCAGATTGACAAATCAGACAGTATGTGATAATATAATATCGTTATTAAATACTTCAGGGTATTGTGAAATTCATGACCGGTGGTGACAGGTTAGATTCCTCAAGTCCACGAGCCGAGAAGGCTGATCTGGTTTAATTCCAGAACCGACGGTAAAGTCCGGATGAAAGAAGTTGTATCAGAATTTTTTGACACTCTGCAAGTATTTTTCAGAGTGTTTTTTTATTGTTTAAAAATAATATATTATAATTCTGAAAGAAGATGATTCTTTTTGTCAGCAGTTGAAAAATATATGAGCATGGCTCTTGAGCTTGCTGTAAAAGGGATTGGTTTTGTTAATCCTAATCCTCTTGTCGGAGCGGTTATTGTAAAAAACGGACGGGTAATAGGCACAGGATGGCATGAAAAGTACGGCGGACTTCATGCTGAAAGAAATGCATTTAAAAATTGTACAGAAGATCCTGAGGGAGCCGATATTTATGTGACTCTTGAACCATGCTGTCATTATGGAAAAACTCCTCCGTGTACGGAGGCAATTATTGAAAACGGAATAAGAAGGGTTTTTATAGGATCAGGTGATCCGAATCCGAAGGTTGCAGGAAAAGGCGTTTCAATACTTCGTGAGCATGGAATTGAAGTGTTTGAAGGTGTTATGAAAAACAGGTGTGACAGCATAAATAAAATATTCTTTCATTATATTACCACAGGCACACCTTATGTAATACTCAAATATGCCATGACAGCTGACGGAAAGACTGCGGCTGTAACAGGCGAATCAAAATGGATATCTTCTGAAGCATCAAGGGAAGATGTTCAGAAGCTCAGAAAAAGAACAGCTGCAGTAATGACCGGAATAGGAACTGTTCTTAAGGATGATCCGCTTCTTAACTGCCGTCTTCCTGATCCCGGGATACATTCACGTATCATTTGCGACAGTTCTTTGCGTATTTCTCCTGAATCAAATATACTTAAGACAGCCGGAGAGATACCAACGATCATAGCAACATTAAGCGATGACAGGGAAAAAACCGGACTTATAGAGAGCTGTGGTGCTCAGGTGCTGAAAATGCCTTCTGATAACGGGCATGTTGACCTTAAATTTCTGATGAAAATCCTTGCTGAAGAAAAGCATATTGACAGCATTTTGCTTGAGGGCGGCGCAGAACTTGCGTACAGTGCATTTAATTCCGGAATAGTAAATAAGGTCAGAATGTATCTGGCACCGAAAATTTTTGGCGGAAATACGGCTAAAACGCCTGTAGGCGGAGAAGGGGTTCTTCACCCTGACGGAGCTTTTATGCTTTGCAATCCTGAGATTATGAAGATCGGAGACGATATTGCTATCGATTACAACGTTGCGGAAAGGTGATTGAATGTTTACCGGAATTATAGAAGAAAAAGGAATTGTAACAGAGGTAAAAAAGGGAACAGTGTCCTCGAGACTGACTGTCAGAGCCGATATAATTATGAATGATATTCATCTGGGTGACAGTATAGCCGTGAACGGTGTATGCCTGACAGCAGCGGCTGTTGCAGAACATACTTTTACTGCTGATGTAATGGCTGAGACACTGAGGAAGAGCAATCTCGGAAGGCTGAGTCCCGGAGATCATGTAAATCTGGAACGTGCAATGCTGATGGGCGGCCGGTTTGGCGGACATATTGTTTCCGGACATACAGACGGTACCGGTATAATAAAAAGCATGAAGCGTGAAGAAAATGCAGTATGGGTAACCGTAGAACCTCAAAAGGAGCTAATGAGATATATTATAAAAAAAGGTTCTGCAGCACTTGACGGAATAAGTCTGACTGTGGCATCTGTTGACGACATATCTTTCAGTGTATCGGTCATTCCTCATACAGGATCAGAAACAACACTTCTTGAAAAAAAACCTGGTGATATTATAAATATAGAATGTGATGTTATAGGAAAGTATGTTGAAAAAATGCTTGGAATTGAAGCAGGTGAGACAAAGAAAAAAAGTGGTCTTGATATGGATATGCTTTTAAGGAACGGATTTGTTTAATGAAACAGATTTTACAAAAAGTGATTTGATCATATATTACTTCAAATGAAAGGAAATGAAAAATTAAAATGTTTGTTTTTAATACGATCGAAGAAGCACTTGAAGATCTGAAAAACGGAAAGATCATTCTTGTAACAGACGATGATGACAGAGAAAATGAAGGCGATTTTATTTGCGCTGCAGAGTTTGCAACACAGCAAAATGTTAATTTCATGGCTTCATTTGGCAAAGGACTTATCTGTATGCCTATGAGCAGCGAGTTCACACATAAACTCGGTCTTTCACAGATGGTCAGAAACAATACTGACAATCATTGTACAGCTTTTACAGTTTCGATTGACTATAAAGATACTACGACAGGGATCTCCGCTAAGGAAAGATCAATGACGGCAATGAAATGCGCAGATGATAACGTAAAACCGCAGGATTTCAGAAGACCGGGACATATGTTTCCACTTGAAGCGAAACCGGGAGGAGTTCTTGAGAGAAACGGTCATACTGAAGCAACAGTAGATCTTATGAGGCTCGCAGGATTGAAACAGATCGGTCTGTGCTGTGAAATAATGGCTGATGACGGTACAATGATGAGGCAGGACGGACTGACAGAGTTAGCAAAAAAGCATAATATAAAATTCATTACGATTGCCGATCTTCAGGCGTACAGAAAGAAAAATGATATGTTTATGGAACATATCTCTGAAGCAAAACTTCCTACAAAATACGGAGATTTTAATATTCACGGATTCCAGAATCAGATAAACGGGGAGCATCATGTGGCACTTACGATGGGGGATATTTCTGACGGAGAACCTGTTTTGTGCAGAGTTCATTCAGAATGTCTTACAGGAGATGTATTTGGTTCAAAGCGATGCGACTGCGGTCAGCAGCTTGAAGCTGCCATGAAGATGGTGGCAAAAGAGGGAAAGGGAATTATTTTGTATCTCAGGCAGGAAGGAAGAGGCATCGGTCTTATAAATAAGATCAAGGCATATGCTCTTCAGCAGCAGGGACTGGATACAGTTGATGCCAATATCAGACTCGGTTTTCCTCCTGATATGAGAGATTACAGCTGCGGAGCACAGATGTTAAAATACTTTGGGGCTGTGAAGCTGAGACTGATGACAAACAATCCTCTTAAAATTTCAGATCTTTCAGATTACGGGATCACGATCGAAGAGAGAATCCCATTGCAGATGGAAACAAATGAACAGGATGAATTCTATTTGAAAACCAAGCAGAACCGTATGGGACATATGTTGAATTACGGTGACTGACAAAAAATATTTATATGATGAAAGGATAAAAAAATGAACATTATTGAAGGAAAATTTGTAGTAGAGGATGCAAAAATTGCAATCGTTGCATCCAGATTTAATGAGTTTATCACATCCAAACTCGTAGGAGGAGCAGAGGATGCTCTTCTGAGACATGATGTAAAAGCGGAAAATATTGATCTGGTTTGGGTTCCGGGCGCATTTGAGATTCCGCTTGCAGCAAAGAAACTGGCTGAGAGCAAAAAATATGATGCTGTTATATGTGTCGGTGCTGTAATCAGAGGATCAACTTCTCATTATGATTATGTCTGCGCAGAGGTTTCAAAGGGCATTGCTTCAGTATCTCTTGAAAGCGGTATTCCTGTTATGTTCGGTGTTCTGACTACAGAAAATATAGAGCAGGCGGTTGAACGTGCAGGAACAAAGGCAGGAAATAAGGGATATGACTGTGCACTTTCAGCACTTGAGATGATTAGTTTGATGAAGCAGATATAACAACACAGAGGATATCCCCCGCCTCTGCAGGCAGCGATTCTACGAATCGCCTCTGCTTGTTAAAAGCAGAGCTTCGAACAACAAGCACAGGTGAAAAAATCTGTCTGAAGTTATCTGTATACATTATAAATAGTATATACGTAAAACTGTTCTGTATCGTAATATGAGGCAGAGCAGTTTTTTTATAAAAAGCAATAATATAATAAAAATCAATTTAAAATAAGCGCTGAAAATACAGCAAAAAATTTATAAAAGCCAAAATATAATAAATAATCACGACATTCGATGATGTGTTTTAAGACTTGAAAATATGGGAAATACTTAAAGAACGCTGCAGAAGAAGCTTAAACATAATAATTTAATGTTTGTATGAGTATGGTGAGAATACACAAATGAACATAAGTTACAAAATGCATGACTAAAAAGTCGCTAAATAGTGCAAAATAGCATAAAATGCTCTTAAATAAACACGGAAAATCGCAAAAAAAAGGAAAAACAAAGAATTATGACACAATTCAGCCCCAAAATGTGGGAAAGCAAAAAAACACATGGTTGCATATTGGTCTATTTTTATAAAACTTTGAAATCTATTTATATAAAATCAACAATTGCAATTTTTTACAGTGAATGATATAATAATATTATTAGAGTAGTGTGTCTATTTTTGCTCTTAGTTGTGATAGTTTATAATTATTCGGAGGTGGTCAAATGAGTAGATTTTCTGATGCCCAGACGTCATCAGGGCTGGATCTGAGAAAAAAGTCCGATAAATCAGATCAAAGAGAAAATACTTCACAAGAAAAACAGTCAGTTTACAAATTCAAAACGAAAGAATTGTCTTACAACTGTCGACAGCTTAGCGCAATGCTTACTTCAGGTCTTACACTGGTAAAAGCACTTGATATTTTAAGCAAAGAGCAGGCGACAGAAAAGGCAAAAAAAATCTGGCTTGATATTTACGAAGAAGTACAAAAAGGTGAATCTTTCTCAAGAGCAATTGAACTGCAGGGAGATTCATTCCCGGTATTCATGAAAAGTATGGTAAGTGCCGGCGAGAGCAGTGGTTCACTTGATACTGTAATGAAACGAATGGAACAGTATTATGACAGACAGAACAAACTGAATAATACAGTCAGAAGTGCTCTTATTTATCCTATTGTTCTTATTGTTCTTACAATAGCAGTTGTTCTTATCATCTTTTTGGGAATCATGCCTGTATTTGAACCGTTGTTTGAAAATACGGATGAACTTAACATCATCGCAAAGTTCCTTATGGCAGGAAGCCATTTCGTACAAAAACGATGGCCGTTCCTTCTTGTACTGCTCGGAATTATTATTGCCGGAATCATATACGCATTAAAAATTCCAAGTGTCAGATACAAAATGGATATGTATAAGATAACAATGCCAAAAGTCGGTCCACTGATCGTAAAAATCTATACTGCAAAATTCGCAAGAACACTTTCTTCACTTTATTCAAGCGGTATTCCGATGGTTGAGTGTCTTGAACGTTCATCAGCTATTCTGAACAATCAGTATGTATCTGAAAAGTTCAGTCAGGTAATCAGCGAAGTTAAACAAGGTGAAACCTTGTCATCAGCTATCACCAGAACAGAAATTTTTGAAAGTATGTTCTGCTCAATTATCTTCGTTGGTGAGGAAGCCGGTGCACTTGACAGTATTCTTGAAAAATCCGCTGCTTACTATGAAGAAGAATCAGATGCTGCAGTAGACAGACTCGTAGGACTTCTTTCACCGGTTATGATCATTATTCTTGGTTTGACAATCGGTCTTGTACTCGGTGGAATTTATCCTGCAATTTATGAGTCACTCGGCGGTCTTGAAAATCTATAATTATACTATTATATATTATAATAAAAGACATATTTACAGAGAGGTGGAAATTAAATGCTATCGTTTGATATAACAGATAGAAATATTCGTATCATAAAAGGTACTGAAGCAAAAAATAAAATTAGTATCAGTTCAGCAGCTACATTAAATGTTGATGAAGATATTATCGTAAACGGACATGTAAAGGATGTTCCAAGACTTGTTATCCTGATGAATCAGAAAATCAAGTCAAGTCATATGATGGATAAGGAAGCTGTTGTCAGCATTTCTTCAAACATGACTATTTTTAAGGAACTCGTTGTAAGAAGAGTTGCAAAGGATTCTGAACAGGCTAAGATCGTAAAAGCAGAAATGCAGCAGAAGGTTGGTATTGATGATTCATATGCAATTTCCTATACTATAGTAAATGGAAATGCTGCTGATGATGAAGTAACAGTACTTGCTACAGCTTGTCCTATAGAAGTTATCGATTCATACAAGAGAGTATTCCAGATGCTCAGCATTCCGCTTAAGTCAGTAATAATCGGATGTAACTGTATTACAAAAGTTCTTCTTTCAGATGATAAGAACAAATCAAGAATGCCTCTTCTCGCAGTTCAGATCGATAATAACTTTATCAGCTTGAACATATATGAAAACAATCAGCTTTCATTCTCAAGATTTGCATCTATTGATCCTCAGGACTATGATAATTCAGCTGATTATGTTTATGAAGCTGTAAATGAAAACATATTCCGTATGCTTCAGTTCCATAAGAGCAGAAACGGAAATGCTCCGATAAGAAATGTAGTACTTTATGGTGATACAAGAGAATTTACACGTATAACACGTGATCTTGAGCAGATGGATATCAACACAAGTGTTATTGCTGCTCCAAGAAATGTTAAAGGCTATCAGAATCTTGAATTCTCATTGTATGCAAATGCGATAGGCGCAATGTTCTCAAGAGATAAGATGAATGAAAAAATTAATCTTCTTGAGTTCGGCGGCACTGCTTCAATGATAAATGACAGAGTTAAATCGGATACAACATTCTGGCCGATTTTTGCTGCAGTTCTTATTGGAACAACAGCACTTTTATCAGTAATTACAGTTGCTTTCGCTTTGAAAAATAATTCTATCGTAAAAGATACTGAAAAAATGAGAGCATGGATGTCCAGTCCTGAAGTTATTGCTGAACTTCAGAAGAGGGACGACAGACAAAAGATGCGTGATGATGTCAAGAACTACAAGGAAATAGCCGGAATAGCATATGATGCACTTCGTTCTATTCCGGATCCGACATCTGAAAACTATATGCCTATGGAAAATGCGATCAAAGATACTATTGATCAGATGAAGGCTGAACCGGATAAAGAAGTTAATGGTGTTGAATTCAACATGAACGATAATACTATCTGGGAAAGTGAAAACTATGATGCACTCAAAACAAATGTTGTGCTCGGAAACCTTGTATACAAAGAAAGTGCATGGGCAGCTTCATGGTCACTGTATGCCGGAAAGAAGCCGGTTCCTACATTCCCTTACAAATATACAGAGAATGTAAAAAAATCTGATCAGTACAGTGCAGTTGAGTTTATTGGTCAGAATGTTGAGAAGATAAAAATGGACGAATATATTTATGATCCGTTCCCGGCTGAATGCTATGATGAGTATGATCCTACAAAGGTAAGAATGACTACTTTTGATATTGCATGTCTGATAAAGAGCCCTATCGACAGTAATAATATGGTTTCTTTAGGTGATACCGTTGAAGGCTCAGATAAGGGAGGAAATGAGTAATGAAGCTTAATTACAGAGAAAAGTTATTTTTACTTGTATTTTCAGTTATAGTAATTGTAATTATATTTTGTGCATGGCCAATCAGAACATTCAGACAGAAAATTGATAGTAATTCAAAAGTAAGAGAGGATGTTCTTAAGGAATATAAAAGCACTAAGAACAAAATCGATGAAATTCCAAATCTTGAAAAACAGATTGAACAGCTGTACAATGAATCAAGTGAATATTCAAAAATATTTATTGAAACAAAAACAAATGAAGAAGTTGACAAATATGTTGCAGATATATTAAATGATGCAACAGAGTATGTTTGTAAAAATATGAAGGATAATACAGTTGAGCTTTATGGTATAGAAAAAATCCAGGATATAGATCAGGATGAATTGGAATTTTCATATTATGCTCCGATTATTTTAGATTATCCGATTTTACAGGCAGCAGATATTAACGGAAATCTGATGGAAACAGAAGATAAAGAATTGTATGACAAGTGCATGAACTCTACAAAAATTGAAGCTCTGCAAACTCAGATGGTTGAAATGCATAAGCAGGAAATAAATCTTGTCTGCACTAAAACAGGATTATTGAAATTCCTTGACAGATTAGCAGAGATAGACAGCGGTATTAAAGTAAATGAAATTAAAGTAGATAATCCACAATTTAATTTCAGAGAAAATCTTGAACAGGCAAAGGATAATTTTGAAGTTCAGAGAGGCTTTAGTAAAGTTACAATTAATATTACATACTACACAATGCAGAAGATTGCAAAACCTGAGTTTATGAAGTAAAATTACATCTGTAAAGTGCACCAGCTTTACACCATGGATGTATATTTGAATAAAGACGAAAAAAATATATATCCGGATTTATGATCGGAACAAGAGAAATTTTGGAAATGATCCGGTCATATAAAGTTAGTTTATATTTGGGAGACTGATATGCAGTCTCCCAGTAAATGTAAAAATTATATTATTTATTCAGAAAGGAAGGATGATGGTTATGCATGATAAAAGTGCAAAGAGACTTAAAGGTGCTACTCTGTATACTGTAACGTTAGTAGTTTCTGTTATGCTTATATTGATGCTGACAGCAATTGCTTTATCAGGTGCAGCTTACAGACGAGCAAGCTCAGAGTTTCGAAACGATCAGACTACTACTACAGCAAGATCTGTAGTAACAACAGTTTTGGACGCTCTTGCTAAACAAAGCGGTGTGGAAGGTGATACACTTGCAAAGAACCTCTCAGAGGCTCTTAGAAATGAAAACAGTACTGTTACATTAAACGTTGCAGGTGATTCCGGTTCCAATGTGATTCCCGGATTTGGAACTGTTGAGAGCGTAACATTCACAAATGTTGGAAAAGATGATGAATCAGGATACTTTATCACAGGATCCGGGCAGAATATCATTAAAGTAACAGCAACTGTATCATTTGGCTATGATAAAACAAATACGACCACTTATACACAGTATGTTACAAATTCAATTACAAGTGATGCCAAAGCAGGCGGATCAGGCGGATTTATCGCTGCCGGCGGTATGTCACTCCCTACTTCAACATCTGTAAAATTCTTTGGTGAATCCTATACAGGTATTGATGACAATGCAAATAAAAATGTTATTCTTTTCCGAAATGCAGCTACACTTGAAGGCGGTAATGTATATAATAGTTCAGTATATTTTACTGCATCAGGTTCGAGAATAGAATTGTCTGCTGTAAATGGAAAAGATAATGGAGTATATATTGACGGAAACTTTGCTATGCTGAACAATACAGCGGTAAATGTCAACTTTGATCATTCGTTGGTTTCAAGAATAAATAATCTGCCTTATGTATATGTTAATGGTACATTTGCTACAACAAGTCAGTTTAATACAGGTTCCGGTGAAGATGGATTTAATCTGATGACCGGAAGATTTATGAATCTTAAACCTGAAATCATGAAAATCAATGCAAATATATTTTGTTATAATACTGATACAGGTGTAGAAGGCATAAATGATGAAGCTTCACTCAAGGCACATATGAATGAAGGCTTACTTGATGATATGAATGTTGATGAAAACAAAATGAATCAGTTAAATGCACAAGGTTCAGATGTTATTGATTCATTTTTTAAATCTGATTCAGGAATATCTATTTTCAGATCAAACGGCAGTTCACTTTTAAACTGGGCTAGTGGTATAGTTACAGGACAGAAAAACGGAAGTATATATTCAAGAGGTTCAGTATGGCTTCAGAATGATTCTCATGTTGGAGATGTGGTTGTTTGCGGAGCACTGTTAATTGATATCAGCGGAAATGGTACATGTGAAATAACCGGAAATGTTTATGCTGATACATTATGTATCACCGGAAAAAACAATTATCTTGATTATCTTTCAGTTGGCGGAACAATATACTGTAACAAACTTATAGGAGCAACTCCTGATCCGGGCAGATTTACAGTCGTTACACCGGTTCCAAATCCTATAACTTCATATTTCCCACAGGGTATGGCATCCAAAGAAGATGTATTAGGAAAAACAGATGGTCATTCTGATTATAAGATAGTAAAAACATCAGAAGATGCAAGGGCGCAGTTCTATGATGAAGATTTGCATAAATATAAAACATCAGTAAATGTATCTCCTCTGAATGTATCAGCTAATTCAAAGATTTATTATATGCCAAATGACAGCAGTATCTATTGTGTAACTCCGGGCGGAACAGCTGCTCCGGTTGGACAGGGCACTAAGGTTGAAATCACAGAAAGCTGTACTTTGGTTGGTAAATTTAATCAAAGTGAAATAACAATCATTCCATCAAATGGAGAAGAGATTTGGATCAATCTGTTTAACTTTGAGACCACTAATGGAAACAAAACAATTGTTGATGATTCAAACGGAAGTGTAAACTTCTTTATTCCGATGAAAGACAATTACTGTGATGTCGGAATATCACAGGCTGCAAAGACTGCGTATATCAACGAAGTAAAAAACATTCTTGGTACAGCATACAGTGAAACAGACAATTATATTCATGTAAGAAATACAGCTATATTGACTAAAAGATATTATGATGATTTTCTGACTCCTACAGGTCAGACATATAGTTTGAAACCATTACATCTTAAAACTTACTATACTGCTGAAGAAGAAAAAGATAATGTAGACGGCAACTATGTACCTGATATTTATATTTATGCTGCTGATAATGTACTGGCAGATGATGGAACAACACATATTGCACCTGATATACAATTTGAAAATAATTGTATTGTTACCGGAAATCTGATTTCTCCATATTCAAATTTCAAATTTGATAATAATGGTATTCAGGGTAATGCTGCTTCTAATATGCATTATACAGTTGCAGGTTCTGCAACTGAAAGCAACATGGCTAATGTAAATGGTATCGCATGGATCGGATCTGTTCTTGTTGGAGGAATTGGAGAAATTGTAAATGATTTTACATTTTTCTATGTAGCTCGTTCTCCTGAAGGTTCCGATAACGGCGGCGATGAAGATATTTTCCGTTGGGATATCATAAACGGTTATGCAACATATTGATGAAAGGAGATTTGATTATGAAAAAGAAAGAATTATCAAAAACATCAAAGCATAAATCATTAAAAGGTTTTACTTTGCTTGAAGTTATTATTGCTATTCTTGTATTTGCAATCGGATCAAGTCTTCTTGTTTCAGCAGGAGTTGCAATCCTTTCAAATATTCGAGAATCCAGAAATATTGTCAGAAGAGTCAATTACGAAACAGGTATAGTATCATACGGACCAAAAGTAAACGCTCAAAATCCATTAGATAATTATACTCCTTATTTAAAGGAATATGATGATCTTACACAGCTTACGATAAGCAGTAGTGAGATAGAAGTTCCTCCCGCATATTCGACGATCGATGTTTCAGCATATGAAGCCATACCGTCTGCAGCTGATGAAGCTGTTCATTATACAAAGGCTTCATATAATCTGAAATATTTCCGTCCGGTTTCTTAAGACAGGAGGGACTTATATGAAAAATAATTTAAAATTAAAGGGTTTTACTCTTGTTGAAACAATTTTAGTATGCATACTGACATTTATGATCATTGCATGTGCTTTTACAATTCTTACGCCAATGAGAAATATCTATCAGGACACTTATAATACAAAGGATACGATGGATATTAATAATTTTGTTGGCGAGGCAATCGAAAAAGACTTAAGATATGCAAATCGTATTTATGTATTTAATGGTTTTAAGCCCGGTTCTGAAGAAGAATTTATGCAGGATTGTGTTGATGTTTTCAGACAGGATTTCTTGTTTACATCAAATCCTGCTTATCCTGAAATTAAAGAAAGAATATTTGGCAATAAGACTGTTGATGATGTTGTATATGTTATGAAGCTTGACTGTCGAGACGACGATTCAGATGGAGTGAGCAGAGGTTATGTTTCACGATATCAATATGATAAAGGTGTTTTAAATTCAGTTGACTCAAAAATTAATCTTGTTAATCCAATCTTATATGATGACAGAAATAATAACAGAGGTTATACTGTTGATTACAGATTAGAATTTGATGCACGTCTTGAGAATGGTGTTGTAGGCTCTGAAGATTCATCAAATCCTGTAGCTACCGATGTTGGTATAAATGCAGAATTACTGAGTATAGAACTTACTACATTCAAGAGCAGACTTGATTCAACCAGTCTTGCTAATAACAGAAGTTCTGTAGTAGCTGAATTTGAAAATACTTTAGCACAGCAGAATATATCTTTTCCGCTTGTAAATATTGCAGAAAATGGTAAAATTCTGTGGGAAAGTATTTCTTATGTAAAAAATAATGGTGATAAGATTACACCTGGTAAAGGAACTCTGGTCGATACACCAAGATTCAGATATTACGATGTAAACAGCACAAGTCTTCCTTCAGGAGTAGATTCAACCAGTGAAGGACATGAAATTTATTTTGTGTATACACTTGTAAATATTCCGGAATAAAAAAAATATCACTCACAGATTTAATTCTGTGAGTGATATAAAATTAAATTATACAGTAGCTGCTTTTTGTAACATTTCAAGATAGCAGTCAGCAATTCCGGTTCCAAAAAGAGCACCTGCAAGCATTCCGAATGAAAGATAAGGTGCAAAAGCAATTTTTGAGTCTTTTCCTTTACTTTTTAAAATAAGACCTATGATCGCTGCAGCACATAATCCGATAAAAGCGGATACTATAATACTTTTGGTACCGAGAAAAAATCCTCCGCAAAGCATAAGCACTGTATCACCCAGTTCAATTCCTCTTATTTTTTCACCGGTTTTCTTTTTTATGAAAATCATTGTGATTTCACCAATAATAAAGAATGGAACGGATATAACCAGTGCGCCTGTTATTCTGTCTTTTATTGTCAGTGCGTTTGTAAAGCAGGCTGCAATACAAAGAATTATAAGAAGAACAAACTGATTTGCAAGGATCTCCTGTGTGTCAATATCTATAAAAGATATTACTATCAGGACAGAGAAGAAAAGAGCAGTTAAAACAGAATTTAAAGGCTGTTCTTCAATTCTCAGAAAAGTGAGTGCAAGCAAATAAACAACCCAGTTAAGACTTTCAACCAATGGATATCTTCCGGATATTTTTTCACCGCAGTTTCGACATTTTCCTTTCAGGAAAAGCCAGCTGAATACCGGAAAAAGATCATACCAATGAATTTTTGCACCGCATTTCATACAATGAGAACTCTTTTTTGTGAGAGATTCTCCTGCAGGCAGTCTGTAAATACAGACATTTAAAAAACTGCCGATGCAGAGACCAAAACAAGAAATGATGAAGTAGAATATCACGTAAGCACGGATATCAAGATTTTGAAAATAGATCATATTGATTCCTCCTGTTTATTATTATACTTTATAACATCATTTTATCATAAAAGCATATATTATTCAAGAATAAATATTAATGATTTGGAGGCTGGTTATGAGAAACATACCAATAGGTCAATATCTTGTTGAACAGAACATGATAACAAACGAACAGCTCGAAAGAGTTTTGTTTGCACAGCGTGAAGCAAACGGTTCAAAACGATTTGGTGAAGTCATAGTTGAAATGGGATATATGACAGAAATCAAATTTGCACAGGCTCTTGCCGGAAAACTTAAGGTTCCTTATGTAGATCTTCAGACTTTTAAGATCGATGATGAGGCAGTTAGCAAGATTCCTGAACAGCTTGCAAAAAAGCATACCGTTATTGCTATCGATATCGTAGGAAAACGTCTTACTGTTGCAACAGATGATCCTATCAACTTTAATATCCTTGAAGATGTAAAAGTAATTACAGGTATGGATACTATTCCTGTACTTGCAACACGTTCTTCTATCAACAAAGCTATTGGTGACAAGTACACAATGGCTAACATTGACAGTGTTAATGAAAGTCTTAATCAGTTTGGTTCTAATGCAGCTGATGATTCAGAATCAAAAGAAAGAGTTGAAAGTGCACCTATAGTTAAACTTGCCACTACTATAGTAGAAAATGCTTTCAGAGCTGACGCAACAGATATTCATATCGAGCCGTTTAAAACATACTGTAAGATCAGAATCCGTGTAAACGGTGACCTTATCGATCTTATGAATGTAACACCGGCTGTTCATACTGCTTTATCAACTCGTATTAAGCTTATAAGCGGAATGAATATCGCTGAAAAGCGTGTTCCTCAGGATGGTCGTTTTTCACAGGTTGTTGACGGCTGCGAGCTTGATGTCCGTGTATCTTCACTTCCTATGGTTGCCGGCGAAAAGATAGTTATTCGTATTTTGTCAACCGGACAGATCGCACTCAGAAAGATCACTGACCTCGGTATGAATGATTATAACTATAAAATGTTTGAAAGTATGATCAAGTGTCCTCATGGAGTTATTCTTGTTACAGGACCTACAGGTTCCGGTAAATCTACAACACTTTATGCAGCACTCGGTGAACTTTCAAAACCAAACGTAAACGTTGTTACAGTTGAAGACCCTGTCGAAAAGAATATGGATGGCGTAAATCAGTGTCAGGTTAATGTTAAGTCAGGTATGACATTCTCAGCAGCCCTCAGATCTATCCTTCGTCAGGACCCTGATATAGTAATGATCGGAGAAATGCGTGACTCAGAAACTGCAGATATCGCTATTCGTGCCGCTATCACAGGTCACCTTGTTCTTTCAACACTTCATACAAACGATGCTGCTTCAACAATCGTTCGTCTTATCGATATGGGCGTTGCACCTTACATGGTTGCTACATCACTCATCGGTGTTGTTGCCCAGCGACTTGTTAAGGTTATCTGCCCTAAGTGCCGCAGACCAAGAATGTCAAACGAAGAAGAAAACGAGCTCATGCATATTCCTGCATCAGTTCAGATATTTGATGCTGTTGGCTGCCCTGAATGCAACAATACAGGCTATAAGGGAAGAACTGCTATTCATGAGATCATTCACTGTACATCAGGTATTTCTACACTTATCGCTGAGAGTGCCGGTAAGGAACAGCTCGAAGAAGCTGCCAAGAAAAACGGTACAAAGCTTCTCCGTGATAACGTTTCAGAACTTGTTCAGCAGGGCAGAACTACTATCGACGAACTTGTTCGTGTAACATATTCTGTATAATCCAAAACGGAGGTTTGTAAAAAATGCTAATAGATATTGATAAGATCCTTGATGAAGCCAGAGTTCTTGGCTGCTCAGACTTACATTTTACATTTGGTATG
>JAZQPR010000215.1:0-10022 GCA_045628605.1 Oscillospiraceae bacterium | reverse complement strand
GGGGACGTAAAATTATGTTGCTTTTATTAGATTATTGTTACTTATATAATTAAGCGACAAATTTGACTTCCTTTAAGTTGATGACATTGCCTCTGCAGGCGGCGGGTTCTATCTGACCAAACAGTCGGAGTACAATCTCCGACTGTTTGGTCAGCGATTCTGCGAATCGCCTCTGCTTGTTAAAAGCAGAGCTTTGAATCATGTTTAAATCATACATTTAAGATGTAATTTTAACTTAAATAAAGCGTGTTTTTGGGCAATTACGTGTTATTGTTGCACAAAAAAATTGTTTTATAATTAGAATATCAAACAAATATTATTTTACCTGCAACAATTCTATTTCCAAGATCCACTATATAATCAAAGCGCTTGAATATTTCAGTAAATACATAAAATACTAATAAATATAATAAAAAAACGGAGGATACAAAAATGAAAAAATCAGCTATTAAAACAACATTTGGAACATGTATTATTTTAAGTGCAATTTTACTTTCATCATGTGCAGCAAAAAATGACAGCACAGCAAGTTATAACAGACTACAGTCAGAATCTAAAGCAGCAGGCAATGAAGCGGCATTTGATTCAATCGGATATGAAAATGATTCTCCTTCAGAAGATTATTATGAATACGAAAATTATGACAATGAAGTTGAAGCAGCAGAGGTAAATAATTCAGAACTGCCGGAGCACAGTAATACTGCAGAAAATACTATATCAAAGGAAATGCTGGTCTATAAATGCAGTATGAGCATTGACGTTCTGGAATATAAAAAAAGTATAGAAGAATATAAAGAGCTTGTAAACAAATACAAAGGATTTGTAGAAAGTGAAAACTACAGTGACGGCGGCTCAAATTCAAAATGGATATATGAAGATGATGAAAAATTTTCTTCATACACTGCTACCGTGAGAATTCCAAGCAAGGATTATGACAACTTCTGCAGTGATCTTGAAAAAATCGGAGATCTGAGAAATAAAAATGCTTCTGTAGACAATCTGAGCCAGGAATATTCAGATCTCAATACAACACTTCAGGTTTATGAAGCAAAGGAAAAAAGATATATAGATCTTTTAAGCACGATACAGGAAGATCAGTATGCAATAGAAGTTGAACGTGAACTTACAAATATCCAGACACAAATAGCAAAAATCAAAACACGAATGAAAACGATCAGGGACGATGTGGCTTATTCATATATCGATGTCAGAATTTCTGAAGTTAAGGAATATACAGAACATGTTGATCCGCCAAAAACTAAAACTTTTGCTGACAGACTGAAAAATACTGTTATAAATACACTTTACGGATTCTTAAACTTCCTTGAAAACCTTCTCTTCTTTATAATAGAAATTCTTCCATATATTCTTGTCTTCGGTATAGCATTTATTATCCTGAAGAAAATTTTCAAAGCTTTAAAAAATAAAGCAAAAATAAAAAAAGAAAATAAAAAAGCTTTAAAGGCTGCTGCCCAAAAAACTGATACTTCAAACGAGTCAAATGAAAATAACAATGAAACTCTAAAAGATACCTGCAGCACAGAAGATGATAATTCTGAAAATAAATAAAACTAATTATTTAAAAACATAAAAAATGGTGTACTCAACAAATACAAGTACACCATTTTTTTATGAAAAATTCATATCTGTCAACTACTCATGACAAATATTTTAGAATTACAATCGTTGTTGTGTCAATAATAACAAAATAAATTATCAATGTACATTTATTTGGTAATCATTTCACACATTTTAAAAATGCCGCTTTTTTTTAAAAAAACTATTGACAAAGGCGCTTTCTGCTGATATAATATAATAGTCGCTTGTGAGAGTGAACACAAAAGCGAATGAGGTATTAGCTCAGTTGGCAGAGCATTTGACTTTTAATCAAAGGGTCTGGGGTTCGAATCCCCAATACCTCATTAAAAGACTGATGGATTTTCCGTCAGTCTTTTTTTATTTTTTATAGTTACAATAATAAATGGGCTGTTAAAAAACTCCCCGAAAAATAAAATTCAGCACATCAGAGATACGCATTTGCTTACCTCCGATGTGCTGTTTTCGTTCAAAGCTCTGCTTTTATCAAGAAGAAGCGATTCGTAGAATCGCTGACCAAACAGTCGGAGATTGTACTCCGACTGTTTGGTCAGATAGAACCCGCCGCCTGCAGAGGCGGAGGATATCCTCTGTGTTGTTATATGAGAGACTTTTTTTAACAGTCCCTGATTTTTATTTGTTTTTTGAAGTGTTTCTTTTAATGATCAGAAAACCAATGACAGAAACCACTGCTATCAAAGGCTTTATAAGCTTTTTAAAAAACGAATGTTTTTTGTCATCCATATTTATTTAACTCCTTTATGATACTATTGAACGTTTAAACCATACTGTGAACATAATCTCTTAAGTCCTTCCCTGTATCCCTGTCCAACTGTATTAAGTTTCCATTTTGAATTGTATCTGTATATACTCATAAAAATAATCGTCGTTTCTGCAAACAAATCAAAAGCAGCATAACGGAACAGCTCACTTCTGTTTTGACATACAGAAATAAAAGGCTCGGATACTTTAGAAAAATTATCATTTTCTTTTGGATTATATATCGAAAAAACAAAGGCTATTTTCTCTATATCATCAGGAAGTAAATTGAGATCAACACTGAACGAAGCATCATTGTTCATTCTTACTGCATTATTTCTTGAAGATCTGTTTCCAAAATATATAAAATCCTCGTCACAGGTTGTAGTTTCATTTTTATTTAAAAGGAAAACATAAGGGTCTATGTCCATTTTTTTATAAAGGCCGCGGCATCCCATAACTACTGAAAACGGCTGACCTGCAAAATTGTCTATAAAGATCCTTTCACCTCTTTTTAAAATATAAGCAGAATTTACCCGTCCAACAGGGAAATTTGATCCGGACGGAGAATTGATCGCACGTTGAGGAGAAGGAGCATTCTGATTTAGCTGCTGTCCCCTGTTGCCCTGAGGATATTGTACATTTTGCCTGTTGAAATTGTTCTGCTGAGGTATATTTTGCTGATTATTATACTGAAAGTTATTTTTTTGTCCGGTATTTTGATCTGAATTCTTTCTGCTGTCCTGTGTACGATAACGATCATAATCGGAAAAAGGATCCGGATCATGCATTTTGAGCACTTTTGACGGAGCGTTTTCAATACGCGGCATGGCAGGGATCTGAGAAGACATATCAACTATATCTTTATTTACAGATGCCGGATCTATTTCGCTTAGTATCTTATCAATACATTTTTCGCCGTTGTTTTCAGCAAGTCCTGAAAAATAATAATTTCTTATAAATCCGGTATTCAAAATAAGATTTCCGTAAATAAATGTTTTCGGAGCCATCTCTCCCGTTTTAAGCTTTAGTTTATTAATTCCTTCAGTATATGAACTGTTTTCTATATTTATATCTTTTACACTGACTGATAATGAAGGTGAAGTACCCGGAATGTACAAATCCAAAACAAAAGAATTCTCAAACTCAGCACAAAAGTTTCCAAGCTTTATCTGTCGGCTGATCTCAGGAACTGAATCTTCAAGACCAAATCCGTGAACCGGTCCATAAACTTCTATGTTTTCATACACTGTGTCATCAAATGCGGTCGATACAGAAAAACAGTTTTCACGTACAGCCACTAACTCAACATGTATGTTTTTTAATATAACGTTTTCAGAATTTACAGTCAGAACAGTAGCTGAATCATTCCATAAAGTAGTATTTGATCCTTCAACTGTGCATGGTCTGTTAATTGTAAATGCTCCCTTGAATTCTCCGGGAGGCAGAATTACAACATCTGAATCTGAATCTAATAACTTCTGAATATCTGTTTCCATTTCTCCTCCAATGTTATCCTGTTATTATTCCTGAAAGCAGTGACAGAACTATACCGACCACCATAAAAACTGAGATAACACTTATATAAGCAATCTGATATCTTAGCAGCGGAATTACATTTACAAGATATTTACTTTTATCTCTGAACAGATTGAAACCATTCTTTTTCCAGTCATATAATATTGTAAAGTATAGAATCACTCCGGTAATAATAGTCGCCACGCTTTTATAATTGCTTGGAACTAAAAAGAACAGAAGTATCTGTATCATAAAAATAAATATCTCAACCTTGTCTTTTACAGAAAATTTAAAACTTTTCTCTCCCAGATAATCTGTTCTGAACAATTTGTCCAGATACTGAACTGCTGCCCTTGAATCATTAAAAAATAAAAAGTGAAGTTCATTTCCGTTTCTCTTATCACCAAATGTTAAATGTACCACAGCGCATTCACCGCTTGGAAGTAAAAATAAATAATCACTTTTATCTTTTCTCTTGGCAAGAACATCTGCAGATGACGAATATTTGTGAATATGCAGACGAGGATTCCCACCTGTTTCTGATAGAAGCTGTGCTTTTGCAATTTCACACTCTTCTTCATCAGGCAAATACCAGTTAAAAGAATCATCAAAAGAATCAATAAACTGTCTTATATATTCTCTTTCTACAAAATAATCCGTCATTATTATCACCTCACCGGCAGAATAAGAAGCTAAGATATACTCTATTTTAATTATACTAAATTTATACCGATTCGTCAACATTCTGTGTTTATTTTTTGTAAAATTAGTTTAACATTCTTGTATTTAAATAACAAAAAAAAATCTCTTTCTTATTCAGAAAGAGACAATTTTTTTAATAAATTTCGACAATTACAAAGAACTCATGATCTTATAAACAATATCATCTGTCATTACCTCACCCGAGTGTCTGTCTTCGATCAATACACAAAACGCAATAGGATGATCCGGATTTGTATCAAAACCGGTCAGAAGAGAATTTTCTTCCTTTCCTTCCTTCATCTGTGCAGTTCCGCTTTTTAAACCTAAAGAATAACCGGCAATATTTGTATATCGTGCTCCGTTGGAAACCATAATATCTTTAACATATTTAGCCGTTTCACTGCTGAATAATTTCTCTGTGTATTCCGTTTCAGCCTGATTATCAACAGTACCGTCTATACGGGTAGTATGATCTATAAGATGAGGTTTTACTGCTACACCGTTCTCATTTGCAATGGCACTCTGTATCATCATCATCATACACGGACTGACCATTGTTTCTCCCTGACCGATATAACCCCACTGAGTGGAAAATTCATTTTTATCTTTCAGTACAGTCGAAGCAGTCTGAACTGTCATGTTATTGATTTCAAGCTTCATAGGAGTTGATTCATTAACTGAATAACCAAGATTTCTTAGTGAACAGATAGTATCATCAAGACTGAAATCAGGATCTGCAACAAGCTGAGCAAAGAATGGATTGCAGCTGTTTCTGAAGCCTTCAGAAATGTTCTGCGTTCCGTGTCCTGAAGATGTATGACAAATAATATCCTGATCATAAGCATTTTTATATATGCCTGAACAGTTGTAGCTTTTTGAATTCAGGAGATCTTCACTCATATTTTCTCTTGCAGCAATAAGTGTTGCTATTTTTTGTGTTGATCCCGGAGGAAATTTGAAAAAGTTTTTGTTTAAAAGACTTCCCTCTTCAAGATTGTCAAAGCCGTTAAAAGGATTTAATCCCGGTCTGCTTACACAGATATATACATCACCGGTTTTGTAGTTATATGCTATAGCAGCTCCGTTTTTTCCCTGAAAAGAATCGTAAACTGCTCTGTTGGCTTCATGATCCAGTGTGGAGTATATGGCACACTGCCCTTCACTGCCTTTTGAACCAAGGGAAAAAGTATAGTTGTTCAGATACTGAAGATTTTCAGATACAAGTGTATTTGTCATCTGATTTGTATCGGTTCCGATAACATTGGCAATATCAGTAAAATAATCACCGCCGTATTTTTCAGGATCGGCATTCTGATCAAAAAGAATATTTCCGCGCCTGTCATATACATATCCGAGAATTGCTTCATTTGAATTAATAATGTAAAAAGAAGATTCTCTGTATATTTTAAAAATAAGAATAACAACACCTATACAAAAAAATGCTATGATAAGACTGATAAGTCTGAGATTTCTGTTTATGCTTTTCAAACTGACCTTACTCCTTTCTTGACACTTGCTTTTTTCGGAGTTTTTTCAACAATATGTCTGACAAAATCAGGAGACTGAGATGCTCTCAGCATTCCGATCAGAAATCCGCTTGTCACCATTGAAGTACCGCCGTTTGAAAGGAACGGAAGTGTAACTCCTGTAAAAGGAATAAGATTACATGAACCAAAAATATTTAAAGACATCTGAATAATAAATACTGCTGTTACACCAACTGCGATTGTTCCGTGGTAATAACATCTCGGAACATTTACTATGGTAGTAGCGAGAAGAACTATCAGAAGAGCAACGAAAAGAAGTGACGCAAGAAGACCCCATTCTTCTGATACTGAAGAAAATACTGTATCTGTATTGAATGCAAATGAATCCACTGTATAAAGAGTACCATGACCGGGTCCCTTTCCGAACCATCCGCCTTCTGCTATTGCTATAAGTGCTTCGCACTGCTGATATCCGTCTCCGTATCTGTCAGCCCAGATATCTACATACAGTCTGTCTTTTACATATCCCGGTGCAAATTTTATTGCAATAAGTCCTGCTGCAGCTACAACTGCGCCAAGGGCTATTATTCTCTTTTTTGAAAATTTTGCCTTTGGATAGCACATTCTGTTTATTACTGCGCATCCAAGTATTCCTGCAAACATAGGAATACTTCCGAGATCACGGCACCACCATTGGAATGCGATAATGATCATTCCAAATACAACCATTGCTATATTATTTGGCGCTACTCTGAATAACCATATCTGCTTTTTATCCTGCTGTTTTTTTAATGATGTGGCACATATCAGAATAAGAAGAGGTTTCAGAAACTCTGATGGCTGCAATGAAATGCCTCCGATATTTATCCACATACTTCGCGATCCTGCAAATACAACTATAACCAGCATGATAACAACTGAAGCAATATAATATAATACTTTATATTTTTCTGACTTAAAACTGTTTCTGGTTGTCAAAAAGCCAATAATATAGCATGCCATACCTGCCGCTATAGTTACAAAATGCTTCAGATCCAAATGGATCCCTGTAAAACAGGACTGAAAAATCAAACTGATATTAACTATCAGAACCAATAAAATATCGATAGCATGATTTTCCTGATCCAGAGCATCAAAAATAACAAAATAGATCAGATCTGATGCTATTACAGTTACTGAAAGCTTCAGGATCTCCAAAGCTTTAACATCTTTTCCGTTTAATAATACTGTTCCAAGAAAAACAAAATGAGTTAACAAGACCAGCATTTTAAGCAAAAAGTATCCCGGTCTTTTAATTTCCCTGCTCATATTCTGAATCCTTTACCTTTTTTAATACAAAACTCATAGCTCCGAGCTTTATTTCATCTCCGGCTTTTACAACAGCCGATTTAATCTTTTTTCCGTTAAGAAATGTTCCTGATTTAGAATCAAGATCATCAAGCAAAAACAAACCATCAGAAAAAGTCAGCACAGCATGATATCTTGAAACTGAAAGATCTGTAAATCTGATATCAGCAGAACGGTGCCTTCCAAGAAGAACCTCACTGTTTTCTATCGGAATAACAACATCTTCATACACAATGGCAACATTTCCAAATTTTCTTCTCCACTTATAATCACTGTATTTCTTTTCTCGAAAGCATTTGAATATAATAAGAAGCAAACATATATTAACAAGAAGCAGCGCTACTGAACACGCTATTCCTCTGTATGTAACAATCTGCTCAGAAATACCTTTCAGGAATTCCGAAAAGGTTTCCTGCATTTCTTTTATTTCCATTTTCTCATATCCTTATTATTTTACAACGTAAAAATCGCATCCGGCACTTTCAAAGGCTCTTACTGCTGAAGTAATATTTTCAGCTGACATGCCCTCTGAAAGAATGCATGGTACCGGTTTCATATTTCCTGCACATGATTTCATATTTGCATAAAGTTCATCAGCACCGGCTGTATCAATATCTCCTGCATTTACAGAAACCATAAGGGACATATTTCCAAATTCTGAAGGATCTGTCAGAACCTCAGCAGTCTTATTTACCATATCGTTATAGGAAACTGACAGCAACAGCTGTGCGTGATTGTTTTTGGCTCTGGAATCAAGTGTATTTATAAGGGAAGAAAGTCCCTTATATCTGTCAGGTCCCTGAACAATAGCACCGATATATCCAAGATCCTTTTCACGGAAAGGCGGAAAATATGTATCTGTACAGATTACAGCCTTTACTCCTGCTGAAGTGATCTCATCAACGATATTTGAAAGATATTCTATTGTCAGATCCGAGAAAGGTGAAGTCCATGGTTTTCCGCCGTTTTCATATTTGTTGTCAAGCCATTCACCGGTAACTCCGTCGTCGAACTGATAAGCTGATTTTTTATATGTACGCGGATATATATTGTCTGCTATAGTACTTATTTCTGCCACAGGAACCAGTCCGGCTTTATTTATAACCGAAACAAGATCTGAAATGGAAGCTCCTGATGCTATAACTCCTGCATTTCTTGCAGACTCAACGTTTGAATCATAGTACAATGTTCCGCCTGTAACTTTCAGAGGAAGTACCACACAGCTGAATCCGTCAACTGTTTTAAGTCTTTCTTCAAGAACAGAAGGATCTGAAAACTCGGAAACCTGAAGATAATAGCAGCCTCCTTTTCCTTCGAAATCAGGAATGGTAGTTGCTGTTGTAGTTACAGCTTTTGTTGTTGCCTTTGTCACAGGCTTTTCAGTAGTTTTAGAAGTTGAAACTGTCTGTTTTACAGTGACTGTTTCTTTTGAAACCTCTGTAACAGCGGTAACTTTTTCTTCAGAAATATTATCAATATCTATTTTGGAATAATCAGATGATGACTGATCTTCAAGAGAAACGGAATTATTATCCTTTTTCAGTGATTCCATTAATTTATAAAACGGTTTTCCCACTGCATAATAACCAAACATACTAAGGATAAACAATACAGAGCATGTACCTATTACAGAAACAACCTGATTGGAATTTTTTCTTTTTCTTTTTTTCTGCTTATAAATTTTCATTCCTTTGTTTTTTTTCATAAACTCTTCTCCTTAATATTATTTTATTAAACTTTCAACTGCAGTCTTCATAGATGATGCATTAAACAGATAACTTCCGGATACAAATACGTTTGCTCCGGCTTTTTTTACATCATCAATTGTTTTATCATTGATCCCCCCATCAACCTCAACATCAGTTTCAAGTTCATGCTCAATAATAAAACTTCTGACTTCTTTTATTTTCTCAAGAGTTTCTTTAATAAATCCCTGTCCTCCGAATCCGGGTTCAACAGTCATAACAAGAACCATATCAACAAGAGGAATATAATCATAAATAGAACTTACAGGTGTTCCCGGTTTAATTGAAATTCCTGCTTTTATTCCATAACTTTTTATTTTCTTTATTGTATTAAGCGGATCACTGTCACTTTCATAATGAAAAGTGATACAGTCACTTCCGGCTTTTACAAACTGTTCAATATATTTCAGCGGATCTCTGATCATCAAATGTACATCCATAAACAGGTCAGTACCTTTGTTAAGTGATTGCAGGACAGGAATTCCAAAAGAAATATTATCAACAAAACACCCGTCCATAACATCAAAATGAAGCATGTCCACTCCACTCTGTTCCATTCTTTTACACTCAGATGACAAGTTAAACATGTCTGCACTAAGCACAGAAGCTGATATGTAATAATTCAAAATGCAGGCCTCCAAAAAAATAATCATACATTTTATATAATACCTTATTTTCAAAAGAAGGTCAACACAAAAGTATGATTATTAAGAAAAATTTAATTTATTAAACACCATAATAATAAAAACAAAAAACTCTGTATAAAGGGAGAACGCCTTGTTCAACGAACAAGGCGCCCTAAAGGAGATATGAGAAAAACACTATTTATAGGATAATTTCAATTTAATAAAGATAATGTCCAAGCGCT
>JAZQPR010000214.1:0-2513 GCA_045628605.1 Oscillospiraceae bacterium | reverse complement strand
GCATCCTTATAGCGAAAAGTTGTATCAAAGAAGAAATCGTTGTATGCTTCCATACTTACTACAGTTGCTGTTATTTTCTCACCTGTAAGTGAAACAATGACTGATCTGGTCGACATACATAATACTATAACACCGGCTACAGTAAAAGAACAACATAGAGTATCAATTTATTTTCATATCGTTTTGCTGACATCCGCAAACGTTCAAGTTACAAAAAACTTATCAAAAACAAAAGCATCCTTCCAAAATATTAAGGATGCTTTACTAATTATTTATCAATTTATATCCGCAAAATGTCTCCTGAATAAATCCAGCTTCCTCTAGCTCATTTACAGCTGATCTTATATCATCTTCTGAAAAACGCTTTGCTTTATCATCTGACCAGATTTTAAATCCATTTATTATTTCATCGGTTGTTGCGCACTTATTCTGCTGAATAATAAACAACGCTGTCCCTGCACCTTCAACATCATTTTCTTTAGAAAAATGATTTGTGAAATCAGATGCTTTTTTTATAAAAGGTGAAAAATACTCAATTTTTTTAAGGGTATTTTCACTTATCTCCTTTTTCATAAGAATTTCATATGCTTCGTTAGTATTTTTTACTTTATGATATAGTTCAAATTCTTTTATTTTTTTAGACACAACATCTATATCATGATCATACGGCCCATACTTATCTTTAGAAAATTTAAAATAATCAGTACCAGATAATACATTCATAAAATATGCAGTTTTCTGTAGACATAGCTTATTAAAGTGAACCTTGTCAGGTAACAGATTAAATTTTATTTTCATCAGTATCAATGCTGACAATGAAAGCTTTGGTTCAGCAACCGGTACCGCCTGATAATTCTGAGACGGTTCATATATATAAACAGAAATTTCATCATCTAAACAGCTTAATTTCTGAATAATTACGTTCTTTACTTCACTCCATATCAAACCACCGTTTCCGCTTCCAAGCGGCGGAATAGCTATAGATTTAATATCTTTTTCCTTTATTAATTCTATCAGCGAATCAAGCCCGGAAGTTACATACTCCATTTTAGACTTTTCACGCCATTTATCTTTTGTAGGAAAATTAATTATCAGTTTTGAATCTTCTAAAAAGCTATGAAGAATTCCAGGTCTGAGTTTATGAGATTTACATTGCTTAATATAATCAGCATTCATTTCCGGATATCGCATTTTAAACTGATAAGCAATTCCTTTGCCCATGTAACCTTCGCAGTTGACAGTATTCACAAGAGCAAAAGCATCAGATTCAAATAAATTTCCAACTACAAAGTGTATCATGGTTATCTCCTTTCCTACGAGTTCACAAACCAATTTCTAACATTAATATGTGGCCTTCTCTGAACATTATAAATATTCAAAAGATTTTCGACATAGTTCTTTACTTCTTCATTCGGTACATTAATAGACTGAAAATCTTCAGGCGAAATAGTTGAAACTGCAAGACTTTCAGCCATTCTGACTTGCTTATGATACCTTGATTCTACACCATTATCTTTAGCTTGCAGATTATTCATCTCCATGGTATCCCAGTCAATTTTCTCAAATCCTTCATCATATTTAAATAACTCGGGTTGTTCATTTGATGCCGGATGAATCGGTATTATTAAAAAATTATTATTTCTGGCATAATCTCTACGCAAACATATATATACAAATTTTTTATCTATGTGATTATTTTTCACAGCAGTATCATATGCTGTATGATAGTGAAAATGAAATGGAATATAATTAGACAAACCAAGTCTTTCTCTGTCATGAAGGATATCATGATCAGCAGTATCAATAAATTCAACATTTATTTTCTCTAATGAATCCCGTGACATAAGTCCATTTTTTATGATAGATTCAAGTGAATCTAATGGCGTTAAATGATATATTAATTTTCCTTCTCTTATGCTCATATCTTCTCCGTTTAATCATGTTTCCGTAACAATAATATTCTATATTATATAAACATAATACCACAAATCAATTACTGTTTCAATATTAATTCAAAAAAATAAAAATGCATTGGTAATAAAATATACTATTACCAATACATTTAAACGTTAAAAAAACGCACTAATTGTTGGTGGAGGCGACGGGAATTGAACCCGTGTCCGAAAACCTATCCACATAACTTTCTACGAGTGTATTTTACCATTTAAATTCCCATATCTGACCGCAGGTAAACGTGCTGACAAATACAGTAGCTTCTAGTACAGTCATCGTGCCGAAGCACTCACAATGATCGTTCACCGATAAAATGACGCTCGTTACAGACCTCGGTAAATCTGTAAGGAACGGTCAGGCAGGATTAAGCTGCCTGAAGCTGTAAATCGTTATGACTTACTGTAATACTTTTTCTAGCGTTTAATTTTAAACTGCACAGTGGTTAAAGAGATCAGCGCAATCCTCTACTCGCTTATTATGATTCAAAATCCCCGTCGAAACCTTTACGCCCCCGGTTATAATGAAACATACGGAAAAAATCATCCGTTGTTTTTTAACTT
>JAZQPR010000213.1:0-5729 GCA_045628605.1 Oscillospiraceae bacterium | reverse complement strand
AGAACTAATAAATTGAATACAGCACCATCAGACCGGAAAATCCGGTCCATTGGTGCTGCTTTTTTTATTTATGGAAAAAATAGGTCGTGAATAGTAACAAAAAATCAAAAAAATTTGAAAAAAATTAAAAAGAACACTTGACATTCCCTTTCCAAAATGCTATAATATAAAAGCTGAATGAAACGGAGAGGTGTCCGAGTGGTTTAAGGAGCTGGTCTTGAAAACCAGTGATCCCGCGAGGGACCGTGGGTTCGAATCCCACCCTCTCCGCCAATTTTTTTCATTTTTGGCGAAGACGTGAATATTGTAAGAGAATTCAACATGCGGAAATACCCAAGTGGTGAAGGGGCACCCCTGCTAAGGGAGTAGGTCGGGAAACCGGCGCGAGGGTTCAAATCCCTCTTTCCGCGCTTCTTAAAAAGCCTGTAAACTTTGTTTACAGGCTTTTGTTTTATCCGTTTTTATTTTAAAGCGAGGTGAACAAATGAATAAAAGAAAATTAATAATAATCATAACCAGTCGTATCACCACTTCTCACCAGCGTTTTTTGCAGGGACTGATAAACGGTACATATGAAGCAGACTGTGATACCGCAGTGTTTTCCGTTTTTTCCGAAAACAATGAAGAATCGTCTCATCAGACAGGCGAAGAATATATTTATGATCTTATTAATTTCGAAAAAGCCGACGGTATCTTCTTTGACGATTCCTCCTTCTGGTGCGAACGCATGCTGAAAAAAGCAGCAGATACAATAAAGGAAAAATGCTCTGTCCCCGTTCTGTGTCTGAATTCAGATATCGCCGAACAGTACGGATTTTATAATTTAAAGCTAAGCGACAAATCCTGCTTTTCAGAACTAATAACACATCTTATCGAGAAACATAAACTAAATGATATCATCTGTCTTACCGGAACAAAAGGAACCTTTGAAGCCGAAGAACGACTCAAAGGCTTCCTTGACGCAATGAAGCAGCATAACATCTCAGTTCCCGATGAAAATATCCGATACGGTGATTTCTGGACAGAATCAGCAAAGAAGCTCGCATCTGATATTTACTCCGGTAAAATTCATAAACCTCAGGCTGTAGCATGTGCAAGCGACACAATGGCCGCTGCTTTGATCAGTGCTCTTCTTGAAAAAAAGATACGCGTCCCTGAGGATATTGCTGTAACAGGTTTTGACGCTTCCGACAATGCTTTTCTAAACACGCCTGCCATAACCACATACTCTCCTCCGGAATATCACCATGGTCTGTTATGTATAAAAAAATTACTTGACCTGATTTTAAGCCGCGATTCATTCACCGCACCTCTGGCTTTGAAAGGAAGTTTAATTACCGGTGACAGCTGCGGCTGTTCTTCACAGAACTTTGAATCTCTGAAAAACATCAAACAAAAACTGCTGTCACTTGAAAAAAACAAAGAAAAAGCCGATCTTGGAAATATATCAGAGCAGCTTTTAGACGTATCAAATATCAATGAACTTGAAATAGCACTGGACAGACTTACATATCTTATTGACGGCTACGACAGATATTTTCTTTGCCTTAATGAAGATCTCTTCTCTCATGAACGCAGCAGTCATTCACCGTTTTCCTCACATATGCTGATTGCTCTTGAAAAGACAGAATATATCAAAGTCAGCAGAAATATTTCCTTTGAAAGTGTAAATATGCTCCCTGCTCTTTTAGAAAAGCGAAACGCTCCTGACGTATTTTTCTTTACGCCTATACATTTCGGGAAAAAATGTTATGGTTTTTCCGCTGTTTCTTTTAAAGATAAATCAGCGTTTCCGGATACTGTCTTCAGAGACTGGAACCGTAATATTTCAAATGCGCTGCATTTCCTTGAAATCAGATCCGACTTATCACAGCAGGAAAACAGCATCAATATGAACATTGCCCAGTCAGAAAATATTCCTATAGCTCCTCACTGGTTTTTTGAGCTCACATCATTTATGTCAAAAAAAGAAAATTTCACAGCAGGGCTGCCGCGTATGCTTGAATCCGCTCACATGTCACAGGAACATCTGACAAGGGTCTTTAAAAAATACACCGGTATCACTCCAACTCAGTATATCAACGATCTTCGCCTTGAATATGCAGCCACGCTGATCATTGATAAAGGAACCGAAATATCCGACGCATGTTTTCTCTCCGGTTTTAACAACATCAGCCACTTTTATCATCAGTTCAAAAGAAAATACGGATGTTCACCCAAACAATATCTTGCCAAAATGCAAAAATGAGGATCTCTTTTAAGGGATCCTCATTTTTGCATTTTGTATAAATTGTTTTCCTTTTTTTGATTCTGTTAAAAAAGTTGTGTTACGCAAAAGAATCGTTTGAAAAATCAAGACGGGGAATTGGTATTTGTACTGTCATCAAGTCCGACATCAATCAATGACGAAGCATCCGACATAACTTTTGGTAATTCACCATTCCATTTTGAAATTTCTTCATATTTCAAAACCAGTTCTGAAAGTGACTTATTGATCTTTTCATTTGCCTCAGCCTGTGCCTGTGCTTTTGTAAGTGTTGCCTCTGCTTCTGCCTGTGCGGCAATTGTTTTCTTCTTTGCCTCAGCTTCTGCAATTACTATTGCCTGCTCCTGTTCAGTTTTGGTTTTGATAAGATTCTGCTCTGCAACCTGTTTAGCTTCGATCGCCTCATTGAATTCAGATGAAAAATCAAAGTTTACAATATTGAATTTTTCAATCAGAATACCATATTCAGAGACTTTACTTTCAAGTGTTTCCTTGATTTCCTCTCCGACAACCGCACGCTTTGTGATAAGCTCTTCAGCTGTATATTTTGCTGTTACTGATTTCATGCTTTCCTGAACAGTCGGCATAAGTATGATCGACTGATAATCACTTCCTATCTTCTGATAGATATTAGCACTTGATTCATTTCCTATTTTGTAGTTTACAGCGATTGCACTGCTTACGGACTGCAGGTCCTTGGATACTGCAGTAGCAGTTGCTTCATATACCTGAATCTTATTTGACATTATTTCCACGCTCTGAACAAACGGAACTTTCAAATGAAAGCCTTCCTGTAAAACATGATCTGACACTTTTCCAAGTGTAAGAACTACACCGGTATGACCGGCGGGAACAACCTTAACTGACGACATTGCAGCGACTAAAACTAAAGCTCCTGTAACAATTATTGGTACTGCCTTTTTGGTTTTCACAATAAATACTCCTTTGTAAAATTTACTCTTTCACGTTTAATATCTGTTATTCACTCGTTTTGTTTTTATCCTTTTTTTCTCTTTTCAGGATTATTTTTTCTTTCTTTTGTTCTTTTTCTTTTTTTAATTGCTGTTTTTCTTTCTTTTGTTCGTTTGGAGGAACGTTGTTTTTTCTATACTTTTTTCTCCTTTCTTTCAATTTATAAACGAACCTCGTTTATAATCTTTAAAACTTTTTTCAAGTTCCTAAATTTGTATTAAAACGTCACAACTGCTTGTAACGAGTTCTCATAAACAGTTTTAGAATTCATTAAGCTTTTTTAAAAGTTCCAAATATCTTTTATCAAATTCATTTAAACTCTTTATGTGATGGTTTTATTATATCACAAGTTCATATGAACCGCAAACTTAATCTTTTGTTATTTAGAATTGTTTCAATACTTTTTTTGCTGTTTTTTTAAAATATCTCTGATTTTCTATCTTTTTCTCAATATTTCTTGTTTTTCTACTTTGCTATGGCAATTCGATTGGTCAGAATAAAACCCAAACCCTTTTGAGCATGGCGAAGGATATCCTCTTCGCTGTTCAAAGCTCTGCTTTTAACAAGCAGAGGCGATTCGTAGAATCGCTGACCAAACAGTCGGAGATTGTACTCCGACTGTTTGGTCAGATAGAACCCGCCGCCTGCAGAGGCGGGGGATATCCTCTGTGTTGTTATATTTCACACAAAAATAGATGTTCCAATACAAAAAATATATTGGAACATCTTAACTATTTTACTATTCAATTATCAGAACATACGTACAAATTCATCACTTTTCTTCAGTACTACATCCGGATCTTTGCTAACATACTGTTTTAGTGTTGCAAGATCGGATATATCAATCATACTGTCTCCTGTAACATCTGCTGCGTTTTGCTGAGGCAAACCAATCAGCTCCTTAGATCCAAGCAAATATAAGGAAAGATAAGAAAGATCTGTCAGGTCTGTTACTCCGTTTCCATCTATATCCCCAGCTTCAAACATATCAGTATATTTTATTTCTGTAACTGTATTTCCATTATCTGATACTTTTAGATATCTCCTTCCTCTACCATCATTACTGCCATTATAATATGCATATACTCCGTCTTCGATATTTTCAAAATAATTTAATGTAACTGTCATTGTATCTGTATAAGTTTCTTTTTGCGTTCCATCAATTACTTCAAATCCGCCGCAATAATTCCACTTTTCAATATTGTCAGGTATAAGTGGTTCATTCCAATATGAACCTAGTACCAACGTACCGTCTTTACATGCCATTTTTCCATTTTCCATAAATTCTTTTACTTCATGGTAATCATAAGGTACAGCATCAGGAATATTCTCAATTTTTCTATGTGCATCTGAATAAGATATCTCTTTTATTGAATTACAGTTATCTGATATCTGATAAAATACATAGTCTTCATCTTCAGTAAAATAGATATCATCATGCCTGCTATATGCTCCAAAAACTCCGTCTTTTAATGTGTCAAAACAGAATACAATATAGTATTTTCCGTCTTTAGTAAGCTGAAAGGCCATTTTGTATTCATTTGCGCTTCTGTCTCGATCATTTATTATATCCTGATTATTTATCATTGTAATTCCACGATATTTATCTATATCCGTAACAAATCCAACAACAAACATACCATCTTCACATTCTGCTTTGGTATTTTCACAGAAATCATAAATCTCTTCAGAACTGATCGGCATACATTCAGGAAGACCCACTACTTCTTTAATTATTTCACCCGGTGTCTTGTCTTTCAAATTCGCAGTGTCAGCCGGAATATTGATTTTCGAATCATCAGGCACTTCATATCTCATAACATAATAGTATTTTCCATCATGTTCACATGAATATATTGATTCCATTCCCAAAATATAAGAAATGCCTAACCAGGTCTCATCTGTATCTACAAATCCAAGTACCAGACATCCATCTTCGTAAATCACTTTTTTATTTTCACAGAAATCAATTATTTCTTTATCAGTATACGGAATATACTCAGATATATTTCGACATGCTTTTTCATAATCCTGTTTTTCTACTTTCTCTATTCTATTTCCATTTTCAGATATTTTGTAATACAATTCCTGTCGTGTTTCAGGGCCTTGTTTTATCATTTCCTCACTTGTATCACCATTTATATCTGATTGATAAACCAAGTCCAGACTGACCGAATAAAAATGGCAGAAAAGCTTTACTGCCGCATCTTTTTCAATAGAAAAAGCACCAATAAAATATTCTTTGCCGTCAATTTTAATAGCATCTGACTTACAGCATATTAATGATGCATTACCTGAACACGACATTTCCATAAAATCCTCAAAACTTCTAACAGTTTCTGTTCCAACCTGTTACTGAGCACACTGTGTGCCCCGATTTTTCGAAATTTCAATCAAATTAAATAAAGGACCAGGTGCAAACAATTCGACTGTCTTGAGCAAATTATTTGCATCTGATCCTTTTTTATGTTATCATAGTTTTAGAAATAAA
>JAZQPR010000212.1:0-19415 GCA_045628605.1 Oscillospiraceae bacterium | reverse complement strand
AAGGTATCTTAAAAAGATACCTTTTTCAATGCGCCTGGAGGGGCTCGAACCCCCGACCTACTGGTTCGTAGCCAGTCACTCTATCCAACTGAGCTACAGACGCATAAACTATTAAAATAGTTTAATGAGGTATTGGGGATTCGAACCCCAGACCCTTTGATTAAAAGTCAAATGCTCTGCCAACTGAGCTAATACCTCATATCATCTTTAACATGTTTTTGTCTCAGACAACGATATTAATTATAGCAGACTTTTTTCTGTTTGTCAATAGTTTTTTAAAAAAAATTAAAATAATTTAGGATTTTCTTCAAGACTTTTTGCTCTTTCCTTCAGAATGTTCGGAATAGAGGCTTTTATGGTAAGTACGAGATAGTCAATTACCTGCTGTCTGTCGTAGTGGGCAGTTGTTCTTATAAGATTAATGATGATACTGTTCAGAGCTTCAACGTAGAAAGAGCAGATAAAGTTTCTGTAGCCGGCGTCTATGTGAGCATCTATCGTATCTTCCATTTCTTCTATAAATTTGTTTACGATCCCGTTGAAGTCATAGCTGATAAATCTTTTAAGCTCATCTCTGCCTATTGAGTCATATGCACAGTTTAAAATATGTTTGTTTTCGTCGATATAATTTAATATATAGTTAATGGCATTTTCATAGTTATTCAGCATATCAAATTCACTTACTATAAAAATTGCTTCCTGTTCAAAGATCCATTTTAAAAGCTGCTGTGTATCTTCAAAATGATAGTAAAATGTCTTTCTGTTTAATGAACAGTCATCTGTCAGTTCTTTTACTGTTATTTTGGAAAATGGTTTTATTTCCATAAATTTTTTTAATGATGCAGCAAGCATTTTTTTTGTGTTCATTGAAGTTACTTCATGTTTCATAAAATCACCGTCCCTTGATTTATTATACACCTGTCCGGTAAAATAATCAAGGCTCGGTTTAGTTATTTCATATATTTTATTACCCCATTTTCAAAAATCTGTCCTTTTTTTACACATATGACCGTAGATGGTGATTGAGAGATTGGCTTTCAGGTGGTAATATTGTATATAGCGATATCAAAGGCTGCTTACATAGGACCTTTGAAAAAAATAATAATAGAAAGGTGATTTGGGTGAAGAAGTTTTATAAGATGATCACGGCCAGACCTGTTGCTGTGATTATTCTGTATGTTATCCTTGCAGCATTTTTCGGAATTATGAAGTTTTGTGTCAATGTTAATTATGACATGAACGATTATCTTCCGGAGAGCTGTAAGTCAACAAAATCTCTTGATGTAATGAAAGAAGAGTTTGAAGGAGGAATTCCTAACTGCAGAGTTATGATAAAATGTGATAACGTTTCTGATGTTGTTGCATATAAGGAGAAGCTCATGGCAGCAGACGGAGTTTCAGATGCTGTGTGGCTTGATGACAGTGAAGATATTACAAAGCCTCTTGAATGTATGGAAAAAGACACTGTTGAGTCATATTACAAGGACGGCTATGCACTGATCCAGCTCACTATAGAAGATGAAAATATAGTGGATTCGGTTCATGAAGTCAGAAATATTATCGGTGATGACAATGTAATGGAAGGAACGGCAGTACTGACCGTTGCAGCTCAGGAAAATACACTTGAAGAAGTATCAAAAATAGCCGTACTGGTTGTCCTTTTTGTAATATTTATTCTCATTCTTACGACAAATTCCTGGTTTGAACCGGTTGTTATTCTGATCGGTCTCGGAACAGCAATTATTATAAATGCCGGTTCAAATATAGTTTTCGGAACTATTTCATTTGTTTCTGATGCAGTAGGATCTATACTGCTTTTGGCGGTTTCACTTGATTATTCTGTGTTCCTTATACACAGATTTGAAGAATGCAGAAAAGAATTTACAGATCCAAAGGAAGCAATGATCGAAGCTCTGGCAAAATCTACGATTTCAATTTCTTCAAGCGGTCTTACAACAGTTATTGGTTTTGCTGCACTTTGCCTGATGAGATTCAAATTAGGACCGGATCTTGGTCTGGTACTTGCCAAGGGTGTCGGCATCAGCCTGATTTGTGTATTTACATTTATGCCTAATCTTATTCTTCTGACATACAAACTGCTTGATAAGACACGCCATAAGTTTCTGCTTCCGAAGTTTGATAAATTTGCCGGTGTCGTAATGAAAATTACTTTTCCTCTTGCAGCATTGTTTATTTTAGTAGTGGTGCCTTCGTATCTTGCATCGGGTTCAAATGACTTTTATTACGGAACTTCACATATATTCGGGGAAAACACTCTTCCCGGTGCAGATGCAAAAAAACTGGAAGATGTTTTCGGCAAGAAAGATACATATGTTCTTCTTGTTCCTGCTGAGACAAATTCCATGCAGACAAAGCTTTCAGCAGATATCAGAACAATTCCTGAAGTTACTGATATTATTTCCTATACAGATTCAGTCGGTGCAGAAATTCCGTCTGAATATCTTGATGATGCAACATATTCAAAGCTTGTATCTGAAAATTACAGCCGAATGGTAATTTCTCTGAATATTCCTTATGAAGGTGAAAGAGCATTTGAAGTAGTAAAAACGATCAGAAGCATGGCTGATAAATACTATGGTGATACGTTCTATCTTGCAGGAAACGGAGTAAACACATATGATCTTATGAAGACAGTTACTGCAGATATGACTACAGTAAATCTTATCGCGATAGGTGCAGTATTCCTTATCCTTGTGATCACAATGCGTTCTGTTATTACTTCTGCTATTCTTGTAGCAAGCATAGAAACGGCAATATGGGTAAACCTTTCAGTATCGTATTTTACTGACCAGCCGATCTTTTACATTGCGTATCTGATCATAAGCTCTGTGCAGCTTGGTGCAACGGTTGACTATGCTATTCTGCTGACAGACAGATATAAGGAAACAAGAATGAGTAATCCTGATATGCCGAAAACCAAAGCAGCTGCCGAAACAATATCATCGTGTATCGTTTCTATTCTTACATCCGGAAGTGCACTTACAACGGTAGGTCTGCTGCTCGGATTTATGTCTACACACGGTCTGCTTTCACAGATCGGTATGTTTATCGGCCGAGGAACACTTTGTTCAATGTTCGCAGTAATATTTGTTCTTCCCGGATTCCTTTGTTTTTGTGACAGGCTGATAGTTAAGAGAGAAAAAAATACAGAAAATACAAATAAAAATGATTATATAGACGGAGAGGCGGAAAGTATATGAAGGTTTTAGGAAAAGTTTTATCATATTCAACAGCGTGTGCAGTATTACTTGGAACTGCAGCACCGCTTTATTCAGTTTCTGCAAGAGCTGACTCTTCTGAAAAGGAAGAAGTAATTTATGTAATGTGTGATGCAGGCGGAAGTATAAATGAGGTCTATGCGGTAAATATTTTCGGAGAAGGAAATATAACAGACTATGGAAAATATACTGATCCGAAGCTTCTTAATATGGAAGGAAAAGTAACCCAGAAGGGTGACAAGATAACCTTCAGATCTGATGTTCCAAAGGCATATATGCAGGGAACTCTTGAATCTGCTGAGATTCCGTGGCTGATCTCCATAAAATATTTCCTTGACGGAGAGGAGATATCCCCTGATAAAATAGGAGGAAAAAGCGGAGATCTTGAAATTAAATTCAGTACTAAAGAAAATAAAGAATGCAAAGGAAATTTCTTTAAGAGCTATGCGCTGCAGGCATCGTTTTCGCTGGATACAAAATTCTGTACTGATATTACAGCACCGGGAGCAACAGCTGCAAATGCCGGAAGTAAAAAACAGCTAAGCTACACTATTCTTCCGGGAAAAGAAACAGATTATTCAATCAAAGCAAAGGTCGTAAATTTTGAAATGCCGTCTGTTTCAATAAACGGTGTGAAAATCAATATGGATCTTGATATAGACAAATCAAAGGTCACAGATGAGACCAAAAAGCTGACTGACAGTGTAAAGCAGCTTGATGACGGAGCGTCAGAGCTTTCTGACGGTGCAAAAAAGCTTAAGGATGGCGGAAAATCTGTAAAAACAGGTACCAGTTCGCTGTCTGAAGGTGCACAAAAACTGTCTGACAGCTTAAAGCAGCTTGAAGAAGGAATAAATACAGTACAGGCAGGTCTTAACAGCCTTGATGCACAGTCGTCAGCATTAAATAATGGTTCGGCATCTGTCAAAGAGGCACTCGGAACGATCAGGGCAGCACTCGGAGGAGTATCTGCTGATACAGAAAAGCTCACGCAGCTTTCTTCGTCATCAGGTGCTATAATGTCAGCTCTGTCACTTATGAATGATTCAGTTCATAAGTTAAGTGCAGCCGCTTCGTTTGACCAATATAAGCTTAATATGAAAATACAGGGATTTGATGTTGATGCTGTTATTTCAGCAAATGATCAGACATCAATACTTCTTGAGCAGGAGATAGCAAAGCTCACATCTGAAATGGAGGCTGCCGCTGCTGCAGGAACAGATACCGCTGCTTATAAACAGCAGATAGAACTGATGACTCAGCTTCTGAAAAGCAATGAAGCCAACAAGGCTGTTATCAGTTCAGCTCAGCAGTACTATGATACTATTTCAGGAAATCTCGGAGAGCTTGATGCATCAATGAACAAGCTGTCGGAAAGCTATATGCAGTTTAACGAAGGAATAAAGCAGTTTGTAAACAGTATAAGTACGATGCTGGTTGATTTATCACAGCTTACTGAAGGAATAAACAGGCTCGCTGACAGTTATTCTGATCTTGACAGTGGTATAAATCAGTACACATCCGGTGTTTCACAGATAAATGCAGGTTTTGGTACAATAAAGAGCGGAGTTTCAGCTCTTGCAGAAGGCAGCAGAACTCTCTGCAATGGAGCGGGATCGCTTGATGACGGTGTTTCACAGCTTTATTCAGGTATTTCAGATCTGTGTGACGGAACAGATCTTCTTTCTAAAGGTACAGGTGAATTCAGAAAAGAAACAGATGGAATCGACGATGAGATATTTGATAAAATAGACGATCTGCTTTCTGAGATGACAGGCTCAGATTCAGAAACTGAGTCATTTGTTTCTGAAAAAAATGAAAATGTAACATCAGTCCAGTTTGTAATTAAAACAGATGCCGTGGAAATACCGAAGGATGAGCCTGTAAAGGAAGAAAAGAAGGAAAAAATTTCTTTCTGGCAGAAGATCGTAAGACTGTTTAAAAAGTCTTAAGCTGCTTTTAATGTCATCGGATGTTTTTTGAATAAAAAGAAAAAGCCTCGTGATTACGAGGCTTTTAATTTATTTTCTTGCATTTTTCTTTGTTGATTTTATTGCATACATTTTCTGGTCTGCTGAGTGAATACAAGTAAGAAGATTCATTCCCTTGCGGCAGTATTCATAACCTTCACTTGCAGATAGTTCATATACCTTTCCCTGTGTTGCATTGAATTCATTGATGCTGTCTTTAACTGCTGCTATATAGTTTACAGCGTCTTCATCATTTTCAGAAGGGAAAAGCACGGTAAATTCGTCACCGCCTGATCTTGAAGCTACTCCGTACTGAGGCAGATTGGATGCCAGAATATTTGCAAGAGCTTTGATAGCTTCATCGCCCTCCATATGACCGTAATTATCGTTGATATACTTAAGACCATCCATATCGACGCTCATAATGCAGAAGCTTTCGCCCTTTCTTTCGAGACGCTCGTATAATTTTCTGATTGAACGTTCCATTGATCTTCTGTTTGAAATACCTGTAAGCTCATCGATATATGACTGCTCACGGAAAAGCTGCATCTGCTGATTTTCTTCAAACATACTGATACGTTCAAGCGCTGTTCCAAATGAAAAAACAAGAGTTTTCAGAAGTTCCTGTGAGGTCGTGATATTGTCATCATATATAGCAAGATAACCATAGCATTTGTCTTTGCAGTGAAGGAGAAAGATGAACAGAGGAATACCGGCTCTTTTTAGCTCTTTAGGGATTACATCTGCTCTGTCAAACTGCATATCATAGCTTTTAACACCTTTTTCCTTTGAGATGACTGCTTTCAGCTTGACTTTGTCAGGAAAAATATTTTTTGAGTCATCATGTTCATTTTGTGGATCGGAATCATCAAAAAGACATACATATATTTCACCCAGATCACTTGGAGTACCGTATGATTTTTCGTTCTGAACACGGAATACGCTGTAAAATAATGCATCAAGATTTTCAGCATCTTCAAAGTCAAGGCTGAGATACGGTGAAAAATAAAGAGAAGAACGATATAATTCCTTTATGTTCAAAAGCTTGGAAAGTGACAGCTGTAACGGTTTCCAGTCAATTCGTTTATGACACGGACAGCTGTTTCTTATCTGAAGTTCAAGTGGAATTTTTGTGATCTGATCAATTGTTTCGCCTGCAAGAGATTTTTCAAAAAGTTCGATCGCACTCTGTGCGATTTTGTTAGTCGGGGCACTTATGCTTGAGATCTGAGGAATATGGTATTTGGTTTCTTCTACGTCATCAAGTCCCGATACGGATATTTCATCCGGAACCTGTATATTTCTGTCAGCAAGTGCATTGCATACTGATATGGCCATATAGTCATTTGAACAAACGATAGCTTCAGGAAGTACTTTGTTTTTTTCAAGAAAGAAGCTTACTGCTTCTTCTCCCTTATCACGCCAGTAGTTTCCGTAGAAGATCATCGTATCTTCATTCACGGGAATATTGTATTTTGCCATAGTGTCTCTGTAGGCCTGAAGTCTGTCTTTGGCATCCTTAAGTTCCATTCGTCCGGTCATGAAGCAGATCCTTGTCATTCCGTGAACGGTAATGAAATGCTCAACCATATTGCACATTGCAGGATAATCATCCAGAAGAATGTTGTATAAATTAGGATCATATACCCGTATTGATATAACAGGACATTTTGCATTTTTGTGAAGATAATCGGAAATTTCCTTGTCCATGTTGTCAAGAGCATAGGTATCCGCGCATGTAATAATGCCGTCATATGTAGAAATATCAGGCAGAAACATACTTTTCTTTTCATATGTTCCGTAGATAACGTTCCATGAACTTACAGCAAAATTAATGCAAAAAACTATTTCATGACCTTTCTCTTTACATATACGTGAAAGATCATTTATCAGATTATTCTGAAAATCTACTGTGATTTCCCCAATGAAGCATAAAAACCTGGCCATAAAATCCCCCCCGGCTTTCGGATATGCAATTTATTCTATATCAATTAAAATGACACATAGTTTAATATCTTATCTTATTATACCAAAAAAATTGAAAAACATCAATAGAATTCTAAAAATTTATAATATTTGTTATTAATATTGTGCATTTTGAATAATGTAATTTTTAAGCTGAAATTGCTGTGTCTGCATAAATATACTACTCATATTTAATATCGGCAGTTTTTCAGGCTTTTTAATAGCTTGCTTTATTTTAAGCCTGCTTTTTATTGACAAAACATATGGTTCTATGATAAAATTATTTTTAGAAAGGAAGTTATTGATTTATGAAACCGGAGTTTATTACTGATAAAAAAGCTTTTGAGCTTATTGAAAAATACGGAAGTCCTTTGTATGTTTATGATGAGAAAACTCTCAGGGAAAGATGCAGGGAAATACATGATCTTTTGCCTGAACAGAATCTCAGAGTAAATTATTCAGCAAAGGCAAACAGCAATCTTGAATTTTTAAAGATAGTAAATGATGAAGATCTCAACGTTGACGCTATGTCACCGGGAGAAATTTATGTTCAGACGGCTGCAGGATTTACTCCTGACAGAATTTTTTATATAGGAAACAATGTTTCAGCTGAGGAAATGAAATATGCTGCTGATAAGGGTATTATGGTAAGCGTTGATTCACTCTCACAGCTTGAACTTTTCGGAAAGATCTGCAGAGGAAGCAAGGTAGCTGTCAGATTCAATCCCGGAGTTGGTGCCGGTCACAGCGATAAGGTTGTTACAGGCGGAAAGAAAACAAAGTTCGGCGTTCAGAAGGACTTTATTCCTGAAGTAAAAGAGATCCTTAAAAAATATGATCTTACACTTGCAGGAATTGATCAGCATATTGGTTCTTTATTTATGGAGGCACAGCCGTATATTGAAGGCGTAAAGAGTATTCTTGAAATTGCTCTTGAGTTCCCGGGCCTTGAATTTATAGATATGGGCGGCGGTTTTGGTGTTCCGTACAGAGATGATGAGCCGAGACTTGATCTCAAAGAGCTTTCATCCAAACTGAATATTATAATTAATGATTTTCTTGCAAAATACGACAATAAAAATGTAGTATTCAAGGTAGAACCGGGCAGATATATATCAGCAGAATGCGGTGCACTTCTCGGAGAGGTTTATTCGGTAAAGAAAAACTATGATCATCTTTATGTCGGAACAGACCTTGGATTCAATACTTTGATGAGACCGGTCCTTTATGATTCATATCATGAAATATATGTTGCGAAAAAAGACGGAAAACATTCAGATGAAAAATGTGAATACACGATCGTAGGAAATATCTGTGAGACAGGAGATATAATAGCAAAGGAACGTACAGTTGAAAATATCTCCGAAGGTGACATTATTGTAGTCGGAAATGCCGGAGCTTACGGTTTTTCAATGAGTTCAAACTACAACTGCAGACTTAAGCCTGCAGAAGTACTGATCGCCGAAGACGGAAGTGACAGACTTATAAGAAGAAGAGATACTTTAGAGGATCTTCTCAGAAATTTCTAAATAAAAATAAATAACAAAAAAGGAGATGCTTTTTACATCTCCTTTTTTTGTTATTTAAAAGTTTGTATTCATCGTCCGTTTATTGCATAAAAAACAGTCATTCCAAGCATAAAGAGAAGAGCTGCAGCCATAACAGGTGAAGTAATAAATGTTATAAATGATTTTCCTCCTGTCAGTTCTTTGCATTTGTATTCCGTTCTGAAGCTGTCTTTGTGATTTACCAATTCTATAATCAGAAGAATTACTGCAATAATAATAAATGTAAAAATCAGAAATACGATTCCCATCAGCATTAATAATTTGAAAGGATGTGACAACAGTTCGGAAATATCTCCGTTTTCTATTTTTTCAATATCAAGTCCCGACAAAGTCATTAATTGAATAAGTCCTATAGAATTAACTGTAAAATGAATTAGCATTGTCGGAATGATCGACTGAGTTTTTTCAAATACTAGACATGCAAATATTCCCATTACAGCGGCATATATTGTCTGCTGATAGTTAAGATGCCAGAGACCGAATATTATTCCGCTGATTATCATCATACTCCATGGTCCGTATTTTCTGACATTTCTGTATATTGTTCCTCTGAAAAACAGTTCTTCAAATATCGGAGCGTATATCGGAAGCGCAAGAGTATAGGTCACTATGCTTAAAGGAGAAGATGTATCAGTATTAAATTCGGCAGCATTAAGTTTTATGTGAGTAATGCTTTCAATAATTAAGAAAAAGAGATTTGAAACATAAGTTGAAAGATAGCAGATCCCTATAGTGATAATGATCCATTTAAATACCCATCCGGCAGGCATCTGCGGCTTTTTAAAGCAGTCTCTTATTTTCTGATCCTTGTATTTTTTGCTTATTTTTCTGAATATTAAAAATAACAGCGGCATTCCTACAGGGTACATTATGGTGTAGAGAATAAGAGTTAAAATATTTTGTTTTTCCTGGTCGGAATAATCAGTCATACAGTTTCTTCCGAATGCCCTGAGTGCAAAAGTTGCCGAAAATTCAATTGCGAAAAATAAAAGAATCAGCAGACCGTTTACGTTTGAATCTCTTCTTAATTCTTTTATGATGTTCCTGTTGTCACCGGATTCAAAACCAATTTCACCGGAATCAACTTCATTTGTTATAGTTTCAGTTTCATTGTCCATTTATTCAGTTCCTTTCTGTGTTAAATAATATTTAAAATATATAATATATTATACAGTATAATATATATTATTTCAATACTTCATTTTTACCTGCAGTAATTAAAGAAAAATATTGTTTTTGCTGTCCTGCAAAATGCCCTAAATATCACATTAACTTATATGCCGACTTATAAAAAATACCTATTGACTTTCTTTATAAAATAATGTATTATATCATAGTAAATAAATTCAGATTTGAAACAATGGCGTTTCAGTTTCTTTATATCTTAATTCTATACATAATTATTTCTTGTGGTGATAGGGTTAGAATCGAAACTGGAACTTTTTTTATTTATTTTTCAGGAGGATATTACTTATGCCGGAAACAGAAAAAAAACAGACAGTTGCAGATTTTTTTGCATGTAATGTATTTAACCAGACAGTAATGAGAGAAAGACTCCCAAAAAATGTGTTTAAGGCTGTTATGCAGACCAAGACATTCGGAACCTCACTTGACAGTGCCATAGCTGATGTAGTTGCAAATGCAATGAAGGACTGGGCAGTAGAAAAGGGTGCTACACATTATACACACTGGTTCCAGCCTATGACAGGTATTACTGCGGAAAAACATGATGCATTTATCTCTCCGACATCAAACGGTTCAGTTATCCTCGAATTTTCAGGAAAAGAACTTATAAAAGGTGAACCTGATGCGTCCTCATTCCCTTCAGGCGGACTCAGAGCTACTTTTGAAGCCAGAGGATATACAGCATGGGATCCTACATCAGATGCATTTATAAAAGACAATACACTTTATATTCCGACAGCTTTCTGTTCATATACAGGTGAAGTTCTTGATAAAAAGACACCTCTTTTAAGATCAATGGAGGTTCTTAATGAACAGGCACTCAGAATTCTTAAATTATTCGGAAATACAAAAGCTACCAGAGTTACAACAACAGTTGGCGCAGAACAGGAATATTTCCTTATAGACAAGGCACTTTATGATCAGCGTGAAGATCTCATCATAACAGGAAGAACGCTCTTTGGAGCAAAGCCTCCGAAAGGACAGGAGCTTGAAGACCACTATTACGGAAATATCAAGCAGAGAATCTCAAACTACATGAAGGAACTTGATGAAGAACTCTGGAAACTTGGTGTTTTTGCCAAGACAAAGCACAACGAAGTAGCTCCTGCTCAGCATGAGTTAGCTCCTGTATTTACAACTGCAAATATTGCAGCAGACCATAATCAGCTTACAATGGAACTCATGAAGAAAATCGCAAACAAGCACAATCTTGTTTGTCTTTTACATGAAAAGCCGTTTGCAGGTGTGAACGGTTCCGGAAAGCATAACAACTGGTCTATTACATCAAACGACGGTCAGAACCTTTTGAATCCGGGTGACACACCAACAGAAAACATGCAGTTTATCACATTTTTATGTGCAATAATAAAAGCTGTTCATGAATATTCAGATCTTCTCAGATTATCAGCAGCAAGTGCCGGAAATGATCACAGACTTGGTGCAAATGAAGCACCTCCTGCAGTTGTTTCAATATTTATCGGTGAAGAACTTGAAGCAATTTTGAAGGCTCTTGAAACTGATTCATCAGTTGAGTGTTCATCCAGAGTAAAGTTTGAACTTGGTGTTGATGCACTTCCTTCATTTAAAAAGGATACTACAGACAGAAACAGAACTTCACCTATGGCATTTACAGGAAACAAATTTGAATTCAGAATGCTTGGTTCTGCTGATTCTATTTCATGTACAAATATTATCATGAATACTATCGTTGCCGGTGCACTCAGTGATTTTGCAGATGAACTTGAAAAAGTACCTGCAGAGGAATTCAATTCAGCACTTAAAAAATTGCTTGTAAAGACACTTGGTGAACACAAGCAGATAATATTCAACGGAAACGGATATTCAGATGAATGGATCAAAGTTGCAACTGAGGAACGTCACCTTCCAAATCTCGTATCAACCGTTGACTGTGTGCCTGAGTATCTTAATGAAAAGAATATTAAGCTTTTTGAGAAGTTTAAAGTATATTCAAAGACTGAGATAGCATCAAGAACAGAGATCCTTCTTGACAACTATTCAAAAGTTATAAACATAGAAGCGCTCACTATGATAGATATGGCCAAGAAACAGATATATCCGGCTGTTATGGCATATACAAAGGAAGTATGTGATACACTTAATTCAATGAAATCTGCCGGCATCTCGAACAGTTCATATGAAAAGCTTGCAGCAAAGCTTTCTTCTATGGCATGCAGTCTTGATGAAGCAGTTGTTTCTCTTGAACAGTCACTTATTTCAGCAAAGGAAATAAGCGATGTATACAAGCTCTCAAAATTCTACAGAGAAGAAGTGTTCTCAAAAATGCAGATCTTAAGAGCTGTTGCAGATGAACTTGAGACAAATGTTTCTGAAAAATACTGGCCATTCCCTGTATACTCAGATCTTCTCTTTAAAATCTGATAAAATATTCTGAACATACAGTCCTGCCGTTCAAAGAATAATTGAAACGGCAGGATTTTACTGTATTTTCGTGTGTACTTTTAGTATAGTCAGTCCGGACCGTCAGAAAAAATATTTTCATTAATCAGCTTTGTTAAAAGCAGAGTTTTGAAGATATTTATGAGGCTGTTTGTATCAGCTGCGTTTGTTTTTGTAAATAACAGTTGAAAAATGACAAATAATATGATAGAATAAATAGGAATATAAAAAAATTATTATTTTTATTTTTATTTGTAGCTTTTTTCAAAGATACTAAGTATTATAAGTGAAAGGAGTCCGGACTATGGGAGAGCAAAAGCTTAAAGACGATGACGTTGATGCGGTTGTTAACGCTTATTCAGATATGATTTACAGGCTTGCTTTTGCAAATGTCAAATCCGGAACCAATGCTGATGATATATTTCAGGATGTTTTTTTGAGGTATATAAAAACAGTTAAAAAGGGTGTTTCTTTTGAAAGTGAAGAACATCGAAAAGCATGGTTTATCAGAGTTACGATCAATTGCTGCAAAAGTTTTGTTTCTTCTTCATGGTTTAGAAGAACGACAGAATTAAATGAAAATATTAACGACAGTTACGATGCAGCTGTTGATGAAAAAATAGATTTTCATAACGCACTTATGAAGATACCTCAAAAATACAGAACTGTTATTCATCTGTTCTACTACGAGCAGTTATCTATAGAACAGATCAGCGCTGCACTTGATCAAAAAAGTTCGACAGTCAGAACTCAGCTGACAAGAGCACGAGCACTTCTAAAGGATATATTGAAAGGAGAGTACTTTAATGAAGAATGATTCGAATAATGAATATAAAAATTATTTTGATAAAATATCTCCTGATAACAGACTGATAGAAGATACTAAGAAAAAGATGATGGAAGAACTGAATTCGACTGTATATAAGGAAAAACACAATATTTTTGTTTACAGAAGAATTGCAGCAGCGGCAGCTTGTTTTGCAATTGTCGGTTCTGCAGTTGTTATGGTTCCTAAATTAAAAAATGCGCCTGTTTCTAACAATAATAATTCTTCTGTTAAGATTGAACAGACTGATACATCATGTTCAGAAAGCGTTTCTGAATCTGAAAAATCTTCTTCGGCTTCTGTTGAAAGTAAAATCAAGGAATCGACTTATAAAAAATCATCAACTGAACTAAACATTACTGTTACAGATACAGATCTGTCAAAAGCCGTTTCAGTTACAGATACACCTGTAAATTCCGGAAAAAAAGCTGTTTCATCAAAGGAAACAGAGAAAAAAGATACGTCATACAATACTATTCCAAAAGAATCTGACACTGTTTCTGTTTCAGAACCGCCGGCTACTGAGAATAAACCGGAAAGCAAGGCGCCTGAGGAAACAAATATTCCTGATACAGAAGAAAATGAATTTCACGGTGCAGGAGGCGTTGATCAGAAGGAAGATTCAAAAACGCCTTCCGGAGCAGATGTTACTGAAGATTCTTCAACTTTTTCTATTCAGATCGGGTCTGAGAATTATACTGTAAATTTGATATCAAGTGCTTATTTTAAAAACCATATATTAAATGATAATGAGATAATTCAGTCTGATTATTTAAGAAAATCTGCAGGGAAAGAGAAGATCATATCAACAGTCGAGAGCAAGACTTCAAAATGCGGATTTAATGTTAAGGATTCAGTTCCGCTTGATTTTATAATAAAAAATGATGTAAATGATCTTTCTTTTGAATGTACTTCAAGTGATTTAATTTTAGAAATAAATCCGTCAAACTCAAGTGCCGGCGGAGAAAAATTTATTTCTTTTGCTGTTTCCGGTAAAGGAGAGGTTGGCAATATAATGAAGCCGAAAGGAACATTATGTGCTGCCGAATTAAATGGGATCGATAACAGCATTTTTGATCAAAACGGCAATGAAGGTGTATATATAGGTTTTATTCCTTCAACTTCAAGCTACTGTGCATCATTTGACCTTAACGGCTTCAAATACAGAATAATGTTTAACGGCTATGAGTTTGAGGATGTAATTGATTATTTACAGAATTTGATATTGAGTATAACAAAATAAAAAAATCTTTGGTACGTTTTGTACCAAAGATTTTTTTTTTATTTTATAAGATTGCTGATATATCTGAATTCAAATTTTTCAAGTCGTGATTTTGAATTATAAACTGCAATGGCGATTTTGTGAACCAATGCTGCTGATTTTTCAAGTTCGATGTCAGATACAGATTCATTGCTGAATGAAGCTTTTTCAACAAGTTTGATTAAAGAAGTGATCTCACCTTTAGCACAGATATTTTCTGCATTTTCTTCTGCATATTCGGCAAATTCCAGCGGGAACATATTTGAGTCGGATATACCGTATGCTTTTAGCAGAGAGATAAAGTATCTGTAATAATTTATTATTTTTTCGTTGTTTGAACCTTCTTTAAGTTTGCGTTCTCTTACAGAAACAACTAAAACATGTCTTGTGAATACTATTATTATAAGAAGAATAATGATATTTATAATAAGTCCGGCTGTTCTGAGAATAGGATGTAACTTGTGAGCGATTTTTCCCTTGTTTTTAATTTCAGCAGTTGTTTCGGAAATATCAGTATTATCATTCAGCTGTTTTGTTACTATTGATGTTTCTGTTAGTACTGTGTCAGAATCAGCAGTTGTCTGGAGTGTTTCGGGTATTTTTGATGTAACGGATGAATTATCAGTTTCAGTTTTTTCGAAAGATTCGGCTGAAATAAATCCGGTATCATATCCGGGTGTGAACTCAAAAGGTGCCCATCCAAAACCGTCTATATAAAATTCAGCCCATGCATGTGAACGGGAATCATGAACCGGTATCTTATAGCCGTTGAGCTGTTTTGTTTCTTCATTGAAATCAGAAGGGATGATTACATATCCTTCAGCATATCTTGCCGGAACGCTGGCCATTCGTGCAAGAATAACAGCAGATGTTGCAAAATGAGAGCAGTAACCTTTATGATTTTCGTTAAGCATATACCATACCAGGTCTTTTCCGGATGGAGTTTTACCAGGTTTTAGGGAATAATCAGCATTATTATGAAGTATTTCTCGTATTGCTGATGTGATTTCACCTAAGTTTGTACCATCATATTCAGGAATAGTAGAACCGTATTTATTATATAATTCTTTTAACTGGTCGGTGTCAGGATAGTCAAGATAGTACTTTTCCGCATATTCCTTGTATAATTTTTCAGCTTCTTTCAGATAATCGGCTCTGCCATCAATAGAAGCATTGTTGTTTATCAGATTGATCTCATCCATTATCATATCATAGTTGTTGGTGAAATCAGGAATTTCATAAAATGAGTACTGATAATAGTTCATAAACTGTGATTTAATTCTTCCGTCATCCTCTATTGACATGTCATTTTCCATAATAATTGAGTAAGGAGTAAATAAATAAGGACTTTCTTCAAAATTTGAAAGAATCATTATATGATTAACCGGTTTTGAAAAATAACTGTTTCCAAGTACAGCGGCGAATTTTGTATAGTATGTCTGATTTTTGGAATTGAAATTTTGCGGACAGTAACCTTTTTGAGTAAGTTCTCTGAAAGAATTCAGATATTCGGAAGAAGCTTTTTCATCCAGTGACGACCATGAATTTTTTACATATTCAGCTCCGATAAAGCCTTTAAGATATAAATTTCCTGAAATTTCGGAATCAATGGTTGCAGTTATATCTGTTTTATTCTGAAAATTTATTTCGCTTACGATTCCGAGTCTGGAACGTTTGTCAACAGGTGAATTTGAGCTGTTTTCACCGTTGGTATGCATTATTTTTTCAAATGACAGGTCAGAAATAGAAGTTTTTATAGAATATCTCAGATCATTTACATTATCTGAACGTTCATATGAAATTGCATTCAAAATACATGATGAAGCAATAAAAATCACTGAAACTGATATTAATGTGAAAATACCAATTGTTTCTATAACATTATTTTTTAAATTTCCGGAAGAGACAAAAACATTTTTCTTTCTGACAAATACCGGTTTTCCTGATGTGGAATGAAACTGATTCCCGGCAATTCTCATTGAAAATACTGAAATCCAGAATGCAATAAGCAGAGAAAATGCAAAATGATCAGGAGAATAACCAAAATACAGGCCGATCTCTATAAATGGAAATGTTAATGAGAAAATCAGAAGTATTCTCGGCTTGATAATAACGTTGTAACATAAAGTCAGTATTATTACTACAAACAGATAACATAAAAATGTTGTCAGACACTCTTTTATTTCTGATTCGGGAATTATTCCATGCAGCTGGTAAGGAACAGTAAGGTCAGGTCTGACTTTAGTTATTATCGTATCTATTAACTCATAATATCCATATCTCAGCTCTGAAAACTTTTTTAAAATTCCAAATCCCAATAGCAGAAAGAACGGTATCGGAAGAAATTTTGAAATCTTTACAGTAAGAAAAGACAACGAAAATAACAAAAATGAAATAATACACACTTTAGCAGTAACGCCGGTATCAATATCAAAATGAAACAGGGTGAGAAAAGAAAATATAAATGATAAGCACCCGATCAATGCGATAATAAACAGCATTATTTTTGCTCTTATATGATATTGACTGTTTATGGTCAGAGAAATAGAATCAGTTATTGTAATTCCGTTTGAGATATTTTTTTTTGAAATTTTTTTATTCTTTTTAGTTGTCATTATATTATCCCTTATTTTCAGATGACTATTTCTTTAAGATCATCCTTTGTTTTTTCATAGAATATGTCTATAGCATGAGTGTTTTCCGCGGATATGAAATAATCCGGAACAGGAGTAAGGTCTGTTATGTATAAAAACGTTTTCCTGTATGCGTTCGGCATTACAGATATATTATGATAAAGTTCCTTATTTATAACTGATGATATATAAATAACATGTGAATACATTTTGTTGGCGTTTTCCATGTCGTGATGAATAAATGCGTTGAAATTGTCGTTATATGTTCCGGCATTGAACAATGAATTTATGAATGCGGAAATATCATCATTTGAAGATATCAAATCGTTCTGAAGGCATCCGGTTCGCTTGTTGTACCAGCATATTCTGAAGGAAATGCTGTTTTTTATCAGAAAATCTGAAAGTGCAAGAACTGTTTCGATAGCAGCATCTGTTTTGTTAAAGGCTTGATTTGATGATGTATCTACAGAAAATTCAAAAAGGATCAGAAGGTGATTGCTGACCGGAAGACTGTATTCTTTAAGCATCAGTTTATCACATTTTGATGTCAGTTTCCAGTGAATCCGGTTTATCTTATCTCCCTCGGTATATTCTCTGATATCAAATATTTCCGAACAGTCATCGCCGGCTTTTTCCTTTGAAAATTCATCACTGTCATTTAAAGCGGCTATTTCAGTTTCAATCGCTGGCGAAATAACAATGTTTTCGGGCAGGATCATCATTTCGTTTACAGCACCGGTTTTAACATTTTTTGAAAACATTTTTATATAGTCGTATATTTTCAGATTTTTCAATGAAATAACAACACGGCCGCAGTGATTATATGAAACGCTGAATTTGATAGTCTGAATATTGTTTGCAGATACCGGCATCATGGTGGTAAGTGTCTGAAGTTCTCCTGTGAGAGTATTTTGTATTTCAATAACAGCATATGCACATGATACAGGAAAATGAGAATGATTTGCAATGTCAAGGATGATCTTTGTTTCATCATCCTTAAGTGAGGTACTGTTTTCTGATTTTATGGATGCAGTGATATTTTTTGATGTTAAAAAGAGAAAAAAATACTGAACAAAAGGGAAAACAAGAGTAAGAATAAGGATCAGCAAAGACATCGAATCAATAAACAGAATGAAAAAAGCAGCAGCGCATAGAATAAGAAAAGCATAGATTATTTTTGTGCGTATCATACTTTGTTCTCCATTCAGTGCGATGCGGAAGAAAGGAACGGTCGTTTGATTGATTTGAAAATATCCTCAAGAATTTTATCTGCTGAGAGATTATTGATTCTGGCGTTTGAACTCAGTATAAGACGATGTGAGAAGACATCCTTGTAATTGTATGCAATATCATCCGGAATTACATAATTTCGTCCGTTAAGCAATGCGGTTGCTTTGGATATTGACATCAGAGCAAGAGAGCCTCGGGGACTGATGCCGAGTTTCAGCATGGGATGCTTTCTGGTTGCTTCAGCAATCTGTGCAATATACATGAATATTTTGTCATCAACATAAATATCGTCAACAGCTTTCTGAAGAAGTTTAAGATCTTCAGAAGTGATAACAGGCTGTGCATCAACAGATTGTTTTAACTGTGATTTAAGCTTCATGATCTGTATCTCACTTTCAAGATCCGGATATCCCATTGAAAGCTTGATCATAAATCTGTCAAGCTGGGATTCCGGAAGATCCTGTGTTCCTACAGAACCGATAGGATTTTGCGTTGCGATTACAATAAACGGCTTGGGAAGCTCATGAGTTATTCCATCGACGGTAACCTTGCCTTCTTCCATTATTTCAAGAAGTGCTGACTGTGTTTTGCTTGAGGTTCTGTTGATTTCGTCAGCCAGTAAAAGATTGCACATTGATACCCCGGGTTTGAAATCAAAAGTATCAGTGTTTTTATTATATATAGTAAATCCGGTCACATCTGTCGGAAGGACATCCGGTGTAAACTGAATTCTGTTGTATTTGAGAGAAAGTGCTCTTGAAAATGCAAGAGCCATTGTGGTTTTTCCAACGCCGGGGATATCTTCAACAAGAATATGACCTCTTGAAAGTATTGCAAGTAAGATTTTAATAATGACTGTATCTTTTCCGATTACGGATTTTTTTACTTCGTCAAGAATATAAATAGCAGATTTAATTGTTTTGTTTTCGATTTCATTTGCCAAAAAAAACACATCCTTAAAAAATAGTATACTATTTAATTATAACATCAGATGTGTTTATTTTCAATATAAAATGTTAATATTACTTAAAAAGAATTATATATATATTAACGGAATTCTGCAAAATAAAAAAAATTGTGAAAGGTATTTACATATCAGTATTTTTAGTGTAAAATATTA
>JAZQPR010000211.1:0-7830 GCA_045628605.1 Oscillospiraceae bacterium | reverse complement strand
GTTGCTCACCGCCAGATAACTTATACACTTCAATATTCTTTTTATCTTGTAGTCCAATGTGAGCTAACACTTCGTCAATATTCTTTCCAGATCGTGCATTCTTTTGAATATAACTCAAGTTTTTTTCGACGGTTTCATCTTCAATTAATGCGAAATTTTGAAATAAAAATGCAACTTGAGTGGTAAAATACCATCTCATATTTTTCTTACTATATATATCTTTTCCATCAACAATTACCGAACCACTATCTGGCTTCTCCAAACCGCCAATTATATTCAATAATGTTGTTTTTCCACACCCACTCTTTCCTGTAAAAAGTATGAAAGAAGCATCTGGTATGATCATGCTAAAATCCCTGAAAATGATGTTTCTATCATATCCTTTTGTTATTTTCTTTATTTCAATCATAAACATCCGCCTTTTAATATCTTGGACACTTTTGTTGCTTCGATTTTTGTAATATAGTATACAATAATAATAGATTCTATTGCATAAAGTCCAATGCTAACTGCTATTATAACCTGCCAAGTGGAAATATTAAACATACAAGAACAAATCAAATTTGTTATGGTTCCAATAATAGCTGAAAATGTGTTTAAACCAATAATTGTGCGATTCTTTTGAAGAATAGAATATCCCAATATTTTTTTTATCGAAAGAATTTTTGCATTAATCATGTACTCTAATTTTATTATTAATAAGATAAAAGAGAACTCCAGTATAATCAATAATACGCTTAATACGCTGCTCAAAAGCACTATACGTTTAAAAAATTTTTCGTTGTTTTCATAATAATTCGGCACAGAAACATATTCGCAACTTGAATAATGGTATTTTTTGCATAATGTATCAATAGTATCTATATTTGCAATGAACCTAATGTTACTCATACTAAAAGCGCTTATCTTCTTATAATCGAAGTTGACAGATTTGTGAACAGCTTTAATTCTTTGTCCGTCCATATTGCATACAATCATAATCGGATTATCTACTATCTCAAAACCTTTATTTGTAAGTGAGTTTTTTTCCTCGCTGCTTAAATATAGCGCTTCAGTGTTACAATTATAGGTTTGATATATATATGTGTACGAACCTTCTGGTAAGCCGAGATTATGATTTATACTGTTTATAGCATCTTCTTCTGTATATATTAATTGAGGAGCACTTTCGGGGAAAAGGAATGTAAAGTCATAGGTTGTATCAATGTTTAATTTATCTCCAAGTAGCATTGATAAATCATTGAGGAATAATACTCTATGAGCATCATCATCTTCTAGTTCAACATTCACATACTTTATTCGATTTTCATAAAGATAATCGAATATTAATAGATTTGCTCTCTCTTCATATATTGAACAATTAACTATAGTATTTCGCAATTCTTCTGGAATGGAATCATACTCCGACATTTGATCAGAATTTAAAATATATTTACTAAAGTATTGATAATCTGGTGTGATACTTAAAAAGCATTCATCTGCACAATCGTCTATCACCGAATAATACTTAAAATAAGAAAGAGTTTGAAAAAGCAAAAAAGCATTAACTGATAAGGAAGCAATCGTTATAATCAAAATGATTGATTTCATTAAATAGCAATTAGATAAAAGAGATTGATTCAAATTAGCACTATATAAGATTTCTTTATATTTAAATCTCGCACCAAGTATATATAATAGTCCGTTAGTAATTAAAAAAAAGATAAATGATAGTAAAACGGTGCCAAATCGATACTCAATATAAACAAATGACCTAAGTACAAAATACAGTGTTACAAATTCTATGCATAGCACAAGATTGTCAACAAAGAGATTTTTGATAATCAGCCTGATTTTAGATGCTCCTAAAGAAACGCGCAAAAAAAACTTCTTTTTTTCAAATTCAATTGAGAACAGCGTTGATAGAAGTAAAAACAAAAGTGGAACGAACCAAATGATCTTAATTAACCATTCTGAACCAGTGCGGGTTTCTTTGTGTGCATATGATGTTGCAAGGTTTTGAGTCAGATAATAGTATATGGGATCTATTTCTTCGGGTGTAACATCAAAATAAAAACGATTTATTGCTGGTTGAGAAACTAATAACGTTAGGTCTTTTTGTTCAATCGTAGTTTCTCCAGAAAAAAAACTCAAATACTTCCTTGCTTCAATATTATATTTTTGAGAGATTATTTCAAAATCGCCTTCATTTGAAAAAAATGTGATTTGAGATGAATCAAAATTGTTCAGTTTGTTATCGATGGCAAATACAGGAACATGCATTTTTTTTGACACTTCACATAACATATTATAAAGGTCTTCTCTATTATCAGTTTCGATATCAATGTAATAAAATTGATTAGTGAAAGAATTCAAATAACTTTGATATACTTCACTGCTCATTAAAAAACACATCAGAAAAAAAAACAAACTTATAATCCATTTACTAATTTTCATTTTTTACCTTTAATGAGGATGCTTTACAATTTAACAGCACCAGAAGCTATTAAAAACAACTACTGGTGCTTGGCATCGTTATATTTTAATCTTTGTATGAGGAACCGCTAAACATACCAGGATATATCTAACCATATTATATCATTATCCAACGGTTTAGTCAATACGCAAAAATATATTTGTTGAATATATCGCTTTTTTAGATGGTTTTTAGGTAAGCGATACGTTTGACCTCGACTTCCGCAAAGCTCGAAATTCTGGTATACTAATGACATAAAAGTCTAAGTACAGAAAAGGAGCTAATCAAATGGAATGGAAAGCAAAATTCCGGAATCATGGATAGAAATGATCGCTAATCAGGAAGCCAGCGGAAAAAGTGTTCTCGCATGGTGCAAAGAGAACGGTGTGCCGTCTTCGACATTCTACTATCGCCGCAAGAAAGTTAAGGCATCAGAAGAAACAACTTCTGAATCAGACTTAAACAAAAACGAAGTAGTCAGGATTAACCTCAAATCTGAGGAAAGACCGGTAGTTCATCAAGCTTTTTCTCTTTTGCGGAAGAAATGCTAGAAAACTCAAGGCACTTTACTGGGAAGGCGATGGATTTTTGCTTCAGAGCAAGTCGTTAAGCAGTGAAGAACGAAGATATCGCTGGACAAGAAGTGCAGATGAGGCAAGAAATCTTTCAAGAGAGGAATTTACCTGGCTGATGCAGGGACTGTCAGTAAATCAGCCGAAAGCAATCAGAAATACAAATGCCAAATACGATTTGTACTGAGTTTTCAACAGCAAAGTGTTGACAATATTTCTACACTTCAAACCACGTAAATATGTGGATTTCCATTGAGGAACTGATAAAAAAGATGTATAATATAAAAGGTAAACAAAATCTTTTGGAGGTGCATCGAAATGTCAGAAATCAATAAAGAAAATCTCAGTCCTGAAGTGGCTGCATATATTGCTGCGCTAGAGAATAAAGTTGAAAAGCTTCAGTCTACCGTAGAAAATCTGAACGAGATGCTCGTAAAAAGAAATAAAATGCTTTTCGGCAGATCAAGTGAAAAAACAGAATATATCGACGGTTCAACGCAGCTTTGCTTTTTTAATGAGGCAGAACTTGAATACAATAAAGCGGCTAAGGAACCTACACCGTCTACTATTGAAGTAAAAGGATATACTCGAAAGCAGCAGCGTTCAAAAGAAGAAATATTTCAGTCACTTGAACATAAGGTATATATCGAAAAGCTTGACGAATCTCTGAAAATCTGTGATGAATGTGGATCACCACTTGAATATGTCGGAAAAGAACTCGTTCGTCAGGAACTTCACATGATTCCGGCGCAGGCATACATTCTGGATGTGTATAAAGAAACATACAAATGTGCAGAATGCGAGAAAAAAACAGATGAAGCCAAAATTGTCGAATCAAAACCGGCACCGCTTCCTGTAAAAGGCAGCATGGCGGCTGCTTCAGCAGTAGCGTACGTTATGGTAGAAAAATTTCAGATGTACAGCCCGCTTTACAGACTTGAACAGTACTGGAAAAGCCGTGGCGTAGATCTTAATCGAAATACCATGGCACGCTGGATAATACTTGCTTCACTACTGTTTGAACCATTTGTGAAGTGTTTTCATGAAGAACTCATGAAAATGAAAATCATCCACTCGGATGAAACAACGCTCAGAGTTCTGAAGCGTGACGGAGCCCCTACAAATACCAAATCAACTATGTGGGTAGTTCTCTCCGGAAAATATGAAGAGCGCCAGATAGCTCTTTACGCATTCTATCGTAATAAGTCTCAGAAAAGTGCAGATGAACTTCTGGGAGAATATACGGGATGCCTTACTTCAGATTGCTATCAGGTATATGGTAATCTTGAGAAGAGCGAGCACTCAGCATGCTGGGCTCATTATCCTAGAAATATCATTATCAGGGGAAAACTAAAAAAGAGGCGATATTACGCTTATTCGTAAGCATTCCCCCTAATAACGATACACATTTCTCAAGTCAAAAAATCAGGGATTTTACTCTTTTCGGGCTTGTTAACTTGTTTATCTTCTTCCTTTATAAACCACCTGTCGTTCCATGCTTTAAGTTCTCTGTCGGCTGTTCTTTGAGATATATCAGCATATATCTGTGTTGTTTGGATAGATGCATGACCGAGAAAATTTTTCACAACGATAAGCGGAACTCCTGCATCCAACATATGCGTTGCTGTCGTGTGGCGCATAGAATGCGGTGTGTAACTATTCTCTCTAAAATGCTTGGAATATTCCATTTTTCCTTTTTCTACATACTTGAAGAATATTTCTTCGATACATGAGACTGTCATCTTTTCATGTGTCTGGCTTGAAAAAATATGTCGATCATATTTATTTTGTATTTTTCTGTATTCAAGATAGTCTTTCAGTATGGCAGCTGCATCTGCAGGTATACTTATCTTTCGTACTTTTCTTCCTTTTCCGATCAGTTTCACAGTCGCTTTTTCGGTAAAAAAAGTTACATCTCCAACGGTAACACACACTTCCTGTGCTCTTGCTCCACTTGCATACATAAAGCAAAGCAGCGTGCGGTCTCTTTTACCTATTGCAGTTTTAGCATCAGGAAAAGAAAGTAATATCTTTACCTCATCTCTTGTAAAACAACTTCTTTTGGTGGATATTCCTTTTTTATGTGGTATTTTCAATAGACTTGCACGAAATATCGAAGCTGCTTCAAAATCTCTGTTCTGTGCATATTCGGAAAAAGCATTCAGTACCGACAATCTGTGATTTCGGGTGGATATACTGCATTTTCTTGTCGCTTCAAGCCATTCAAGAAACCCGGAAATAGTATCCGAAGTTAAGTCTTCAAATCTTATCTCGTCGGCATTTATACCTTTTTCAGAGTACATAAATTCAAGAAGAACACGGATTGCATTCTTGTATGATTTTATCGTTGCTGGAGAAAGTCCTTTCGCTGTCGGAAGATATGTAGCAAAATAGGTTTCAAGCAAAGAAAGAAACGAACTCACTTTTTTATGCTTCATAATCCACCTCCGGAAGAAGATCTTTCATGAATGAACCAAAAAGCTCAGTCGTTTCGGGATACATCTCACTGCTGAATCTCAGATACTTCTCCGTTTCATTCAGACTGTCATGACCAAGATATATCGAAAGGAATGGTACGGAATCTGTTAGAGACAATCCTGTCATTTCTGTCTGCCTGAACGATCTAAAAGCGAAAGCATGACGCATACAGTGCAAGCAGGGACCTCTTTCGTTCTTTTTTCGGTTTTTGAGTTCTATACCGTTATCTTTTAGGATACGTTCAAATCTGTGTTTGACTGATCTATCTGAAATATGTTTATCCCTGTCGTTGCCAGGAAAAAGCCATGCTTCATCGTTTCCAATAAGCCCCATTGCAAAGCAGTATTTTGTGAGAATATCAGTCATATTTTCTGACATAGGAACGAGTCTTTGCTTATCGCTTTTGGTATTTACAAGCTTTAATACGCCATTATCAAGATCTACGTACTTCATCTGCATCCTGATAGTCTCACCAATGCGAAGTCCACAGCAAAGAAGAAGTCTCAATATGACAGGAAATTCTATCGGAAGATATATGCAGGCTTTCTTCTCTTTGACAGTTATATTGTCGGTGGAAACAAATATTAATTCAATCTCTTCATCGCTGAAAATATATGGGGAATAGTCGCTGTGGACTTTAGGAATGACCGGTATGAATGCATTGTATCCGTTCAGATTCAGATATTTTAAAAACTGTCTTATCACAATGATTTCGTTCTCTATCGATGCAGAAGAGCCTTGCAAAGTCGAAATCCATTTACTCATAGACGATTCCGTCAAGGCACATTCATCACTTCGAATATTATTCGCAATGTATTTATCGAATCGTTTCAGATAGCAAAGTTCATGCATTCTGGCACTGTCACTCAATATCGCCGAGCGAAGTTCATAATACTGCGAAAATTCTTTATCATATTTGCTTATAAACATCTCAGACCAACCTCCTTCCGCAAAGCAGATCAAGGAAAATTCCTGTAGGATTGGGTGGATCAAGAGCACATTTTCTAAGGCGTTCGATGTCTGTTTTTACGTAATGCTTTACTGCATCAGGGTCTTTATGCCCGAGTATCTTTCTTACGGTATCGTAAGAAGTTCCACTGCTGACAAGATTGCTTGCAAGAGAGGAACGCATTGCGTGGGGTCCATGCTTTCTGACCTTTACATCTATACCTGCGGATACAATGCATTCATTTACAATATGACGGATAATACTTGTAGTAAGCCTTCCGTAAGGAGCTGTCATGCTATGGAACACGTATCCATCAGACAACCGAGAACCTGAACTTTCAATATGTGTTTTTAATGCGGAAGAAACATCTTCAGGCATAAATACTGACAATGGTTCATTGGTTTTTTGTTGTATCAGATTAATATGACTTGATAAAAAATCTATCGAAGTCAAATTAAGATCAGCAATATCTCCTGAGCGCAGCCCTATTCGTGTAATCAAAAGAAGAATTGCAATATTTCTTTTTCCTTTCGTTGTATCAATATTTATAGTTGCCTCAATTTTTTTGATTTCTTCCGGAGTAAAAACGCTGGGAACAACCTGTCTACGCTTGTAGTGTGGAACGATAGCAGACAAATCTTTTGTAATCAACCCTTTTTCAAACAGATATCTCAAAAACTGACGTAGTGATGCATATCCATCTTTATTTGTGTAGATCAGACAACTTTTAGCAACAATCTCGGCAGTGATATTTGTAATATTATTGCAGCCGAGATCAGAGAGAAAACGAAGAAAATTCAGACAGAAGTATTTTTTAGCGTCTATGGTTCTCGGCTTATTGCCAATACTACTGCAATATTTGAGATAATTATTAAGTTCCCCTGTAAATGCAGGAGGAACATCGGGTGTATTCATAGCACGATGACATCTGTATGGGATATTATTCAGATAATCGTCAAGTCGCCTGATCATCAAAAGAACCGCTCTTCGCCTATTAGTATTCAATGGATAGCATTCAGCAACGAAAGCTTTCCCGACATCCTGGGAATATTCTTTGACAGAATGATCTTCCATAAAATACCTAAGTCGAGCGTAAAGCCTGCGATAATTGGTGAGCGAAGAATCCATGTATTCCATGCTCTTAAGTTCGGCAATTACTGCCTCAGTAAGTGTAAAAAAATCTGTTTGTTTGTTCATGATAAGCCTCCTGTTATATCAAAATACAGGTCCAAACGACCCTGTATTCATTATATAACAGGTATCATTATTCAAGCAACAGACTTTGAAACTGTGTAATATCGTTCTTTTTTAGTTTTTCCCCTGATAATGATATTTCTAGGATAATGAGCCTTATTCGAGATTTCGAATAAGGCTCA
>JAZQPR010000210.1:0-2712 GCA_045628605.1 Oscillospiraceae bacterium | reverse complement strand
GCGGGTTCTATCTGACCAAACAGTCGGAGTACAATCTCCGACTGAGCGGGAACCGATTCTACGAATCGCCTCTGCTTGTTAAAAGCAGAGCTTTGAATTCAGAGCTTTGAATTCTGAAAAATACAGAAAGCATCTTAAACCAATAAAGAGTATAACATAATAATACTGATAAGACAATAATGAAAAACTGTACGGTGTCTGAGCAGTGAATGACTTATCATAACGCAGAGCTAAAAAAATCATTTCGATTGAATTCATTTTATTTTTGTGGTATAATTATTTAGCAGCAAAAACTGCAGAAAATTTTTGAAAACGGAGTCTTTAAATGTCAGATTTTATTAACAGAGATGCAGTTGCATTCGTAAAGAAGGGCGAAGCAAGATTTTTCAAAGCAGGAAGCGCCTGGATATATGACAATGAAATAAGAGAAGTAAAGGGTAATTTTGAAAACGGGGATATTATTTCTGTCAGGGATTTTGACGGATATTTTCTCGGATATGGATTTATAAATACAAATTCTGTTATCAGGATCAGAATGATGAGCAGGAAAGAAGATACTGTTATAGACAGAAGTTTCTTTAAGATGCGTGTAAAAAATGCCTGGGATTACAGAAAAGCTGTGCTTGCAAAAAAAGATCTTAAAGCATGCAGAGTGATATTCGGAGAGGCAGATTTTCTTCCGGGAATTACAGTTGACAAGTATTCTGATGTTCTTGTAATCGAGTCACTTGCACTTGGCATGGACAGATACAAGGAAATAATAGCAGAATGTCTTAAGGAAGCTATGGCTGAGGATTCTGTTCAGATAAACGGCGTGTTTGAAAGAAGTGACGCTAAGGAACGCAAAAAGGAAGGTCTTCCGATACATAAAGGATTTATAGGCGAGGAATTCAATACTGATATTGAAATAGAGGAAAACGGTGTAAAATACCTTGTTGATGTGGTAAACGGTCAGAAGACAGGATTTTTTCTGGATCAGAAATACAACCGTCTTGCCATGCAGCGTGTGATAGCAGGTTTATCCGGCGGTGAAGGCAAGATCGGATCCAAAAGAACTTTTGAAAAAGAGATCAGTGTGCTTGACTGTTTTACTCACATGGGAACATTTGCACTTAACTGCGGTCTTGCCGGTGCTTCAAAGGTTGAGGGCCTGGACATTTCAGAGTATGCAGTTTCACAGGCAACGGAAAATGCAAAAAGAAACGGTCTTTCTGACAGAGTGAAATTCAGAGCGGCAAATGTTCTTGATGAACTCCCTGTACTCGCTTCAAAGGGTGAAAAATATGATGTTGTAATACTTGATCCTCCTGCGTTTACGAAGTCAAAGGAAGCTACTAAAAATGCGATAAAGGGCTACCGTGAGATAAATATGAAAGGTCTCAGACTTGTAAAGGACGGCGGATATTTTGCCACCTGTTCATGTTCTCACTTTATGACTGAGGAGCTGTTTAAGGATGTTGTCAGTCAGGCTGCAAGATCAGTGCACAAAAGACTCAGACAGGTAGAATTCAGGACTCAGGCTCCGGATCATCCGATACTTTGGGCAGCTGGTGAAAGCTATTATCTGAAGTTTATTATATTTCAGGTCGTTGATGAAAAGTAAAATAATATAATATAATATAATATAAAAAATGTCCTCCCGGATAAATTGGGAGGACATTTTTTGTTATGGACGGTTATTTCTATTTATTGTTTTTCATTCATAAGTTTTTTAATTGGTGAAGAGCTGAAAAGAACTGCTGCTGCAATGGTGGTCAGAATTATTTCAGGGACCATGAATGCTCCGTTATAGACCAGACTGTAGATATATTTGTTTTGGGCAACAAAGTTGAGATCATCCCATATTTTTCCCGATGTGGCGAATACAACAACTCCGCTGACAAAATGGGAGAAGAAACGGATAAGCATTACAGTGACAGATCCGGCAATCCAGCCAGATTTTCCTTTGCTTCTGAAAATTCCTGCAGCACCGAGAACTGAGAACGGCAGGAGATAGTCAAATAAAATACACGCTGAAAGCATCAGGGGTGTGAGTCCCCATGCAAAAAGTCCGTCTTTTACAGTGCCTTCCAAAAACTGAAAAACTGCAAACAGAATGGAGACAGGCATTCCTTTTTTTACTCCGTGACGAATGCTGAACATGCATATCGGGAGCATTGAAAGGAGAGTTATGGAGCCTCCGAACGGAAGAATTTTTTGAAAAGGTGTGATGAGGCTCAGTACTATTGAGACGGCAAGCATTACGGCACCTTCTGTAAGTACAAGGGTTTCTGATCTGTGGGTTTTTGGACTTTTTAAAACTGCTGTGTCTGATTTGTTCATTATTTTTCCTCCGAATTAATAAAAAAGACAAAAAAAGAGCATCCAAACGGATGCCCTCGAAAATCTGTTATTGGTTTCCTACGGCGGCATTATCCGCATCAGGTATTTGGGTCGAAGTTGATTACTTCCTCTCAGCCTGCAGTCACAAGCTCCCCGTGGATTTAATTTTTTGTTGCAACGATTTGATTATAGCGTATTTGGGGTGAGATGTCAATAGGGTTTTTATTTTTTTATTTGCAAAAATTATTATTTTATTAGGGTGAATATTTAACTTCGCATGTCTGGGGGGCTTGTTGGGGGCGCTTAGGTGATGGCAGGGCTTTGCGGTCGCCCTGCACCTTCGCAATGCAGCTGCAACTTCGAGATGAATCTGGACATTTGCATATTTAG
>JAZQPR010000209.1:0-3526 GCA_045628605.1 Oscillospiraceae bacterium | reverse complement strand
ATGCTTTCTGTTGCATCCTTCTTGAATGCAAAATTAACTAAAAAATGGGTTCGGCCTATTTTCTTGCTGAACCCATTCGGTGTATCAATATTCTGTTTTTCGTCCATAATAACCTCTCTTTCTGAAAATAAAAAAGGTGGCTGCAATATGATTATCATTTTGCATTCCACCTTTCATGGTCTGTTAAAATATTCAATTATTGTTTATCCGTAAATTTCAATTTCATTGACTAACATCATCTCGACAAACTGGGAGTTGTAAGTGGTTTAAAGGGAAATTTAAACCAGATATTTAAGCACGAAATTGAAAAGTAGCTAAAAGGAAATATCAACTCCTAATTCCTTGAGTAATTGAAGATTTTTATCTCTGATTTCAACAGCATTTTTCATATATTCAATATATGCTGAAGTTCCTTCCTTACGTTCTAAAAACCACTGTTTTTTTCTATTAAAATTAGTCAAAAACTCCTCTTTCTTCTTTTCTCGTGATAATCTGAACATTGGATTATTATCCAATATCAAAACTAATTGCTCCAGTTGTTTTTGAAATTCTGTTTCCATTTCTTTTATATATTCATCAATCATCTGGTTAATGATAACAACATCACGATAAAACCCAAATCGCATATTTCCTTTTAATTTACTCATTTCTTCTAAAGTAGAATAATGATTAAAAAAATACAATACAAAAGGCATATATTCTTTTATGGATTCCTGCAATGAATTGCAAATATCTTCATAACTGTCCTTTTGATAATAAAATGAAAACTTACTATGCTGTTCATTATATTCATCAAGGGATAGTGAACAACTATGAAAAAAATTTGTAATCGGCATCATCCACCAGCCTTCATTTTCAAGTGTATTCGGTTTATTATTATAATCTGTTAAAGGCAGGGTTATTAAACTTAAACCTATCCAAATCGTAAATCCGTCACAAATATCTGAATGGGTTTTGTTCGGGTTTACTCTTGAAAATGAAATGCTTTGAACTATTCCATCACTTGTAACACGAACAAAATACGGGTATTTACTTTTCAACAGACAGAATCCGTTTGGCGAAAGATAATTACCATATATTTCTTTAAAATACTTTTTAAAAGAATCTTTCATTTTACCACCTCTGATTAGAACCATATCAAATATACAATTTCAAATTGCAATACACTTAAATGCCGATTTAAATCAATTATTACCTTCAATTTTACCATGAACAAACACATTTTTCAATAAATATTTTCCCATTGTCCTGTTTCAGCGGCATTAATAATCAGAAGGGGTTGATTTTCTCCCTTTTCAGCATCAGTAATATATAAAACAGCATTTTACTGTCATATATATTTTGAAAAGCTTCGTCAAATCAAGCTGCTTTCAGAGGCACATTTTCTGATGAATCTTAAAATTAATTTCAGGGAACATCCGGTCAATTGCAGATAAACTGTCCTTAAATAGATAGAAGGAAATCAATTCACAGAATCCTGCCATTTTGATGAATTGTTTCTATAGGATAGTAGAGTCAACAAATTAACGTTGATTGCCCAGAAAGGAGCCAGTCCATATGACAGAATTACAGAGAAAGGATATAACAAGACTGCGACAAACTGGATGCAGTTATTCTCAAATTGCGTTGCAGCTTAATCTTTCAGAAAATACAGTTAAATCATTCTGTAGAAGAAACAACCTGAAAGCAGCAGAGATAAAGATCACAGATACAAATAAATCGACATGTGAATGCTGCGGAGCAGAGATAACTCTAATTGATGGAAAGAAAAGAAAGCGCTTCTGTTCAGACGCATGCAGAAATAAGTGGTGGAACTCCAATCTGGATAAAGTCAACAGAAAAGCTTATTATAATTTCATTTGTGAATTCTGTAAAAAATCATTTTCTGCTTATGGAAACAGTAAAAGAAAGTATTGCTGTCATAAATGCTATGTTTCGGACAGATATAAACAGGAGGTCAATGATGGATAATACAAACAAAGTAGTTCTTGCTGACAAGTATACGCTTACCATAAAAGAGGCAGTTACTTATTTTAATATTGGTGAAAAAAAGAAGAAGACTTGCAATCGAGAACATTGGCAGGTTTTCCATCATGAGTGGAAACAGGTACCTGATTATTCGTTCAAAATTCGAAAAATTCCTCGATTCAACTACTGGAATATAAATTTATGTTTTATTGGCAAAAGTAGTTGACAAATTCGTGTTTTAGAGTGATATATATTATACCGTAATAATTCGGAAAAAACATGAAAGGAGCAGAACGTTATTGAATCCACCAGTTGATCAGAAATGTATTATTACAGTTCATGAAGCTGCAGAACATTATGTGTTAAACCATAGAAAGTTTTATAAACTCCTTCATCAGGAAGGATTAAATTTTCTTGTTTACTACTATGGCGGACGCAGGCTTATCATAAGAGAAGAATTTGAAAAATATCTTGAAGAACACCCGGAGTTAAAAAGGAGGAAACGTAATGGGGTATAGAAGAGATTCAAAGCACAGAATACTCCGTACAGGAGAATCAATCAGATCTAACGGTAAATATCAATTTAAATATCACGTTAATGGAAAACCACATTTTGTTTATAGCTGGAGACTTGAACCGACAGATCCGCTTCCGGCAGGAAAGAAACCTTGCCTTTCACTCAGAGAGCTTGAAAAGGAGATAGGTTACGACCTTACTAACCTGATTGATCCTATTGGTAAGAATATAACAGTGATGGAACTTGTTGAACGTTACCTAAAAACAAGAGTAAATGCAAGACCTAACACGCTTAGCGGCTACAAGACAGTTACAAAGATTTTATCAAATGAAGCATTCGCACAGAAGAAAATATCAAATGTGAAAACTTCAGATGCAAAACTGTTCCTTATTAAACTTCAACAGGAGGAAAAAAGAGGCTACAGCAGTATAAAGACTGTTCGTGGTGTCTTAAGGCCCGCGTTCCAAATGGCGGTTGATGACGATGCTTTGGTTAAAAATCCTTTTCAGTTTGAACTGGCTGAAGTTGTCGTGAATGACTCAGTAAGAAGAGAAGCAATTACAATTGATCAGATGAGAAAGTTTCTTCGTTTTGTACACGATGATGCTGTTTACTGTAAATACTACGAAGTGGTATACATACTTTTTCATACCGGAATAAGAATATCAGAATTCTGTGGTCTTACAGTTGATGATATTGATTTAAACAAGAAAACTGTCCGTATTGAGCGCCAGCTTCAGAGAACCTCATCAATGGAATACGTTATACAACCAACAAAAACAAACGCTGGTACAAGAATTATTCCGATAACAGCTGAAATCTCTGAGATGTTTCAGTCAATCATTGAAAACAGGCCAAAGTATAAAATAGAGAAAGTCGTTGATGGACATACTGGTTTCCTTTTTCTTGATAAAAAGTATATGCCGCTCGTGGCACTGCACTGGGAACACCGTTTCAAGCATATGGTCAATCGGTACAACGAAATTTATAAGGTTCAGATGCCATCAATCACTCCTCATGTATGCAGGCATACTTACTGCA
>JAZQPR010000208.1:0-9408 GCA_045628605.1 Oscillospiraceae bacterium | reverse complement strand
CATTTTTATGCTCAGGACTTTTTTTAATATATAAATGATATTATTTTTGCTGTTGCTGCTGCTGTTGCTTTTTTTCTTCTTCAGCAGCTCTTTTTTCCTGTTCCTCAACGCTCTTCTTTGGCGTAAGATCAGGCTTCAGATCTGAGGAATATGATATTTCTGACTTTACAGTATTTTTCTGTTCACTTCCCGGTGCCGGTTCAGAATAGATTTTCGTTACAAATCCGGTCTGCGGATCAAGAGTTATTGTATCAACTGTCAAAGGCTTGTTTTTTTCAGTATCTTTTACGTCTATTTCAACTACATACATGCTGCCTTCTTCTTTTGAAGACGTTATAGCTACAGTCAGATCCTCCGTATATCCTAAAATAGAATCCTTGAATGACTCCTGAAGCTTTTCATCTGTCAGAGTCTGTCTTTCAGATCCGACACTTTTTTCAGAATATAAATATCTGTCGTTTTTATCATCTGTAAAATAAACGTGAAGATGATATCCGTCATCATAATCCTGCATTGAGTTAAAATACAGATGGTCATTCTGTTTTACGCAGATATTATATGCAACGGCAGTATTAAGAAGCTGATATTCAAAACCGTCATAGTCAAAGTCCTGTCTGAATCCGCCTTTATATTCAGCCATCGTTTCAGGGATGGTTTTTTCTCTTAATTTTTCTATTGTAACCTCACTTGGTGATGAATAATATGGAGTTGAGTAATCACTTTGTTCTTTTTTGCTATCACATCCGGTAATCAGAATGCACATAGAAAAAGCAGTTAATAAAGATAAAAATTTTTTCATGCTTTATTCCTTCCTGAAAAATATTTTTTAGTAAATAAGAATTTATTACCTGAATTATTATATCACATTTTTTTGAAAAAATCTCTAAAAAACAAAAAAAATTCAATAAATTCTGAAAATATATTCAAAGCTCTGCTTTTAACAAGCAGAGGCGGGGGATATCCTCTGTGTTGTTATTTGATGAATATCAAAGTGTATTAAAAAGGGAAGGATCGGCTTCAACATCAAACGGAAGAAGGGAAAGTACATCTTTTTCAACATCAACGCCGGGATATACTTCAATGAGTTTGAGTCCGTTTTTACCTAATTCAAAAACGCAGCGTTCTGTAACATAAAGTACTCTCTGATGATTTACCAGAGCTCTTTTTGCAGAGAAACTGATGTTTTGAATTTCATTTACGAATTTTGGTATGGAACCGTTTTGCTTTATTGTTATTCTGTCGTCTTCTTCCACTATATCGAGACCTTTTGTATTGAAAGTAAGACAAAAAATTACAGCCGGTGTTTTAGCAGTTATATTTGCAAATCCGCCTATTCCCGAAAAAGCTCCGGGTCCGCGATGTGAGTTTACATTTCCGTATTTGTCAACTTCGAGTCCGCCCATGAAGCATATATCAAGACCGCCGTTGTCGTAAAGATCAAACTGGTTTGCCATATCGTACATTGAAGCGGCACCTATTACTGCGCCAAATACTGTTCCTGATGCAGGGAAACCTCCGACTCCGCCGGATTCAACTGTAAGGGTTATCTGATCGAGAATTCCGCTTTCACGTGCATAGCGTGTTACATTTTCAGGAATTCCTATTCCGATATTTACGATATCTTCAGGTTTAAGTTCCTGTGATGCACGTTTTCCGATTATGTGACCGGCAGGATTTATATAAGGCTTTGTTGCTGTCCTTTTGGTAAGCATTTCATTCCAGTCCATCCATTGTGAATACGGAATTTCAAAGCTTCCTGTAAGTGATTCGAATGCAGCATGTCTCGGCTCAGGTTCAACCATAACTACAGCATCTACAAGACATCCCGGAATGATCGTGTTTCTCGGTCTTGAAGGAGTGCTTACCATTCTGTCGACCTGAACGATTACTTTTCCGTGATTTGCTTTTACAGCCTGGCATATCGAAAGAGCATCACCGGACATATACATGTCATCAAATGAAATATTGCCTTTTTTGTCAGCGGCAGTTCCTTTTATAAGTGCAACATTAATTTTCGGAAGAGTGTAGTAAAGAAACTCCTCATTTTCCACTTCAACTATTTTTACAAGATTTTTATCTTTTGAAATACTGTTGATTCCCGGACCGTCAATTCGTGGATCAACAAAAATATCAAGGCCTACTTTGGAAAGTGCCCCCGGTATGCCTCCGGCCTGTGCTCGTATCGCATGTGAGATACATCCGAGAGGAAGGTTGTAAGCCTCAAATCTGTCTTCAAGTACTAACTGCTTTGTGCTCAGCATGGCACCGAAATGTCCGCAGATCAGTTTGTCGACAGCACCTTCTCTGATATAGCTTTCTGCATTTTTATTTTTATCCCATACGCCAAATCCGGCACTTGAGATCATGGTCAGATGTTTCGGAGAGTTTGTTTCTTTGTATTTTCTGTATATTGCTTCATGAAGCTCGACCGGACTTTCTATTCCTACAAAAGAATTCAGGCAGATCACATCGCCGTCTTTTATTAATCCGACAGCTTCATCAGGAGTCATTTTTTTAAACATTTCAGCACCTCGATATACATAAATTTTCAAAATGATATATATGTATATATATTATCATATGAATAATAAAAAGTCAATTGAACTGCATTTTACAATTTTTACGGCTGTTTCCCGAAAATAAATATATATTCTATTGACACGCCACTATGTTCATGCTATAATATTCGTATAAAGTGAACTAAGTACACATAATTTGTAAGACGTAAATAATATTACCTGAAAAATACTGAATATTAACTTGAAACAGAGGTGAACTTATGACGTATATATGTATAGATCTGAAAAGCTTTTATGCATCAGTAGAATGTGTTGCACGAGGACTGGATCCGCTGGATACACATCTTGTTGTGGCAGATGAGAGCCGTACTGAAAAAACGATATGTCTTGCAGTTACACCGTCGCTTAAAGCATATGGAATATCCGGAAGAGCAAGACTTTTTGAAGTGATACAGAAAATGAAGGAAGTAAACAATGAAAGATTATGTCTTGATTTGTTTCACGAATTTGTTGACAGTTCATATTCTGCAAGAGAGCTTAAAGATCATTATTCTGTCAAAGCAGATTTTATAATTGCTCCGCCGAGAATGAGACTGTATATGGAAGTGAGTTCAAAAATTTATGGGATCTATCTGAAATATATTGCTCCTGAAGATATACATGTATATTCAGTGGATGAAGTGTTTATAGATGCAACAAATTATCTTGGTACATACAAATGCACGGCACATGAACTGGCAGTAAAAATGATACGTGATGTTTTGAGTGAAACCGGTATAACCGCTACAGCAGGGATCGGTACAAATTTATTTCTGGCAAAAATAGCCATGGATATTGTCGCAAAAAAAATGCCGCCTGACAAAGACGGTGTACGTATTGCAGAGCTTGATGAAATGTCATACCGACGTAAGCTCTGGAGCCACACTCCGATGACTGATTTCTGGAGATTTGGAAACGGAATAACAAGAAGACTTGAGAAGCTTGGTATTTACAATATGGGAGAGCTGGCACGAATGTCTGAAACAAATGAAGATATTCTTTACAAAGAATTCGGGGTAAATGCTGAACTTATGATCGATCATGCCTGGGGCTATGAGAGCTGCATGATATCCTCGATAAAATCATACAGATCTGAAAACCACAGTCTCAGTAAAGGACAGGTGCTTCCGAAGCCGTATCAGTTTCTGTCAGCCCGTCTTATAGTTAAGGAAATGGCTGATCAGCTCTCTCTTGAACTTGTAGAAAAAAATATTGTTTCAGATCAGATCGTACTTACAGTCTGTTATGATCACTCGTATATACCTGCTGAATATGAGGGAGAATTTGAAGTAAATCATTATGGCAAAATAGTGCCTAAAAGCGTTCACGGATCTTCAAATATCGGATTTTATACCTCATCAACAAAGCTTTTTATTCAGACAGCAGTAAAACTGTTCAACGAGCTTACTGACAGAAGACTTCTTGTGAGAAGAATATATGTTGTGGCCAATCATGCCGTTCCTGAAAATACTGTGCCTGAAGATACAGACATACAGTACAGTCTTTTTGATGACGTTGAAAAGCTTGAGAAAAAGAGAGCTGCTGAAAGAATGAAGCTTTCAAAAGAACGAAGTATACAGAATGCTCTTATTTTTATAAGAAACAAATATGGAAACAACGCTGTACTTAAGGGCATGAACTACGAAGAGGGAGGAACAGCAATTGAACGCAACGGACAGGTCGGAGGTCACAGAGCATAGTGGATTTGAAGATATAATCGATCATCCGCATCATGTTTCAGAACGGCGTTTGCCGATGCCGATGAAAAATCGTGCAGCACAGTTTGCCCCTTTTGCGGCATTGACGGGATTTGATTCCGATATCGCAGAAGAGGCAAGGCTTACAGAAGATATTATTGAGCTGACTGAAGATACAGCAGGAAGCCTGGATGAGGCATTTCAGAAAATGCTCAGTCAGGACAGACCGGAGGTGATCATCAGCTATTTCAGACCGGACGATAAAAAAGCGGGAGGTTCATATGAAAAATATCATGGCGTTTTTCGATTTTATGATATTGAAAAAAATATTCTGAAATTTACTGACGGAATGATGATCGGTGCAGATATGATTTACAAAATAGAATTTTGCTGATATGAAATTTTGTATCAGATATTATTCAAACGGATATCTGATATTCCAGAGTGCACGAAGTGAGTCCATCTGTTTCATGATTTCGATCGTTTCAGAATGCGGCATTTCAGAACATTCAGTTTTTCCGTTCATAATTGCGTTTCTGCATGCGATGACCTGATATTCGTAGCCGTTGATCTGCTTTGGCGGAGCGATTTCTTTTACAAGTTCATGATCTGTGTTGTATATACGGATCATTTCAGGGTTATTGATGTTCTGAACCTGAATATATCCTTTATTTCCGTAAACAGTACCGAAACGGTCGCTCGGTGTCATTACGGAACTGTAAAGATTTGCAAGCTTTCCGTTTTTATATGTAATGGAAACGGATTCGGAAGCGTCTACACCGGTCGGAAGTTTTACGCAGCTTCCGGAAAGTGTATCAATATCATTGCCGAATATCATTGATGCGAAATTTAGTGCGTAAACTCCGAGATCAAGAAGGGAACCGCCTGCTAGCTCCGGCTTTTGGATACGTTCCATAAAATCGTTCGGATAACACAGATTTGCCGAGATCATATACGGAGTTCCGATTATTCCTGAAGTGATAAGATCGCTGATAATTTTTCTGCTCGGCATATATCTTGTCCATATAGCTTCAGTAACAAAAATACCTTTTGATTCGGCAAGTGAGAGGATTTCAGCTGCCTGTGAGGCATTGGCGGTAAATGCTTTTTCAACAAGCATATTTTTTCCGGCTTCGATGCAGAGCTTTGCATGTTCATAGTGATGTGAATGAGGAGTGGCAATATATACAAGGTCTATATTGCTGTCACTGACCATTTCTTCGTATGATCCGTATGCTTTTTTAAAACCGTGTGAATCTGCAAATTCCTCAGCTTTTGCAAGACTTCTTGATGAAACGGCATAGGCGGTGTAGTTTTTATCCAGTCCGCTGATCGCGTCCGACATTTTATCTGCTATCCAGCCTGTTCCTATAATTCCGACGTTCATTTTCATACCTCCTGAAGATAATTCAAAGCTCTGCTTTTAACAGGCAGAGGCGGGGAATATCTTCTGTGTTGTTATATCATTATACAAATATAATAACACTTTAGACAGAATCAATCTATAATAAACCAATATATTTTATATAATAAATCGCTTGATAGAAAGAGAAAAAAAGTGCTATAATATAAAGATGATGAATAAAACGAAGGTGAATGAACATGAAAAGTGAGAAAACAGTCTCACAGTACGATAAAATGACAAAAACCCCTGTATGGAAGCTTATACTTAAATTATCAGTTCCTACAATAATATCCATGCTTATTACAAATATCTACAATCTTGCAGACACAGCATTTGTAGGAAAGCTTGGAAACAGTGCAAGCGGTGCTGTAGGAGTTGTATTCGGACTTATGTCTGTCATTCAGGCAGTGGGATTTATGTTCGGACAGGGTTCCGGAAGCATAATAGCACGTCTGCTTGGAAATAAAGACAATGAAAATTCAAATTATATAGCTTCTTCTGCATTTATATATACAATGTTTTTTGGTATTGTTATTTCCGTTGTGTGTTTTATTTTTATAGATCCTCTGATGCTTATACTTGGAAGTACAGAAACGATTTTTCCATATGCCAAAACATATGCTTCATTTATTCTGGCTGTTACACCGTTTATGACAGCATGTTTCACGCTTAACAATATTCTCAGATACGAAGGAAAGGCATTCCTGGGAATGATTGCTATGTTAAGCGGTGCGATACTGAATATATTTGGTGATGCTTTGTTAATGTTCGTATTTGATATGGGCATTGCCGGAGCAGGACTTTCTACGGCGATAAGTCAGTTTATCACTTTTGTGATCCTCTTATCCATGTTTCTGAGGGGAAAGACTCAATGTGTTATATCATTAAAGTATTTCAGTTTTTCATTTAAGAGATTCTGGAATATTGTGTCGACCGGATTTCCGAGTATGCTTCGTCAGGGGTTAAGTACGCTGACTACAATTCTGCTGAACGGCTGTGCCAGAAATTATGGCGATGAAGCAGTTGCAGCCATCAGTATAGTAAACAGGATATCATTTTTTGTATTATCGATAGCTATTGGTATAGGTCAGGGATTTCAGCCGGTGAGCGGATTTAACTACGGAGCAGGGAAGTACAGCCGAGTAAAGAAAGGATTTATATTTACGGCACTTGCTTCAGAGGCTGTAGTCGGTATAGCTGCTGTATTTCTTATGATTTTTTCAGAGAATCTTATTCTACTGTTCAGGGATGATCCTACAGTGTGTGTGATCGGCAGCAGAACACTTTTACTGCAAAGTGCGGCATTGTTTTTCCTTCCGTTGTGCTGTACAACAGAAATGATGTATCAGAGCACAGGAAAAAAATTAGGTGCTGCTGTTCTGTCATCGTTAAGAGGCGGCGTGATATTTATCCCTGCACTTCTTATACTTAACAGTACAAGAGGACTTAATGGAATAGAAGAAGCACAGCCTGCTGCATATATTCTGGCTTTTTTCCCGACTTTGATATTTTTGTACAGTTATCTTAAATCTCTTCCTGAAGATAAAGAAAAAGAGTAGAATCTATATGAAAATAAAAAACCTCAGATCTCCTTTTTACAGGATGATCTGAGGTAAAAAAATTATTGAGATTCATGGAGCGAATGAAGAGAAAATTCAGTTTTAATGCTGATCATCTGAATATTGATGCGCATGTACAGTTCAACTGATTTATAGTCTCTTGATGAATATGAATTTTTAATTAGTCCTTCAACATATGTTTCACATGAATTAAGTACTGTTTCTGCATTTTCAAAAAATCCTCGAAGTTCGGTTTTTAAATTTTCATCATTTTCTGCAGCACGCAATACTGTAAGGATCATGTCCTGAAGAGAATCAAGGGTGTTTTTAAGCCATTTGATCTTTCCGTATTTGGCTTCATCCTTTTCCTGATTTGACTGTTTAAGCTCTTCTATGGATTTTTCAATATATTCAAGACTATTTGCTATCTGAGTTATCTCAGGATTTTTTGTTGTATCAATTGTATTGATTTTTACTTGTTCAGCCATTATTATCACGCTTCCTTGCTGGTAATATTTGATTTTAATTAATAATTATTTTTTAACATATCATGTTATTTTGTTGATAAATTACAAAAAAATTCAAATAACAGATAATATTAATTTTCAATTTCTTATGAGTATATTATAACATAATAAGAAACTATAAACAATGACAATTTTAAACAATAAAAACTGTATAATATATAAAAAATGACGTGAAATAATTATATTAAAATATTGATATTTTTACCTTGCTGAGATTAAAAAATTTTTTTTATTTTTTTGTCCACTATAGAGCAATTCATTCGACTGTATATTTGAAAAGCTGTGATAAATATTTAAAATTCAGAATTTTTGAAACTTTATGGAATTTTTTCTGTCATGATAAATGGAGAAAGATTAACGGGATCAAAAAATCAGATTGATCATTAAAATGAGAAAAATTGACAAAATTATATTTAAATGATATAATATTAAGCAATTGTGTCTGAATTTTTTCAGATATAAAAATATATTATTTTAAAGGAGTACTTCATATGGAAATCAGAAAGAAAAAAATATCTGCAGTGCTGACCGGTTCGCTTATGCTGAACATGATAGCATCTTCAGGATTGAACGCCATGGCAATCGATGCAAATCAGGCAGCCAGCGGTAATCTTGATGAACTGAATCAGGCAATTGTAGACTGTTCACTTATCAAACACTATATTTCCGGAGATATGGGATTTACTGAACATACCTCAGATGAATTCAAAAAGAGGCTTGATTATGACGGAAACGGAGTCATTAATATTTATGATGAAATGAAAGCAAAAGCTGTTATTTTTGAATATGCTGAGAAACAGAATGAGAAAACGGTAACTACTTCAGAAAGTACAGCAGCAACGACTGTTTCGACTGCGGTTACAACAGCAGCGACCACAGCAGCTTCTGAATATACAAATCCTTCATCACTCAAAGTCGGAGACAAAGTATATTATAAAGGTGATATCCACGGAAGCTCAACAGGTTCCGGAAAATCAGTTCCTGTTGAAAACTATTATGTGATAACAAAGATTCTTGATGGTTCAAATCCGTATAAAGTTCAGCTCAGCAATCTTGGATGGGTTGCATATGATGATGTTGCCGGAAAGAAATGGAAGGTTAATGTAACTGAGTCGGTTTCAACTACAGCACCTGTTTCTTCAGCAGCACTGAAGAAAGGTGATAAGATAAGCTATTCAGGAACAGTATATCAGTCGTCAACCGGAGCCGGCAAATCAGCACAGATTTCTTCAGGTATATATGAAATAGCTGATATTATCTCAGATACTTCAGTTCCATACAGAGTACAGCTTAAAAATTACGGATGGATCGCTTACAAAGATGCGGAAGGAAAGCAGGTTTCAGTAACAACTGCAGCGGTAACAACAACCTCCAAAGCAAACACAACAGCCGCAACAACAGCGGTGACTACAGCAACAACAAAGGCAACAACCGCAGCAACAAATCCTTCAGTACTGAAAAAAGGTGACAAGATAAGCTATTCAGGAAAAGTTTATCAGACATCAACAGGAAACGGAAAATCAATAGATCTTCCTGCCGGAACATATGAGATAGCAGATATCCTTTCAGATACAACAGTTCCGTACAGAGTACAGCTTAAAAATTACGGATGGATAGCTTACAATGATGCAGCAGGAAAAACGGTGACTACTGCAGCAACTA